>JAHDHB010000235.1 GCA_020631545.1 Saprospiraceae bacterium
ATCATCGGCAGTTTCTACAATAGCTTTGACTTCCTCTATCGTAAATTGTGGCCGATGTCCATCCCTAGCTACACTTAATACGCCTCCTGTTGCTGTTATCTTAATCAAATCCGCACCATTTTTTACTTGTTGACGTACTGCTTTCCGACATTCATCGACGCCATCAGCAACGGCCATTTCGGGGCCAGGATACGGCATTAAACCGCGCTTAGCGCCGTTTGTAGGATCGGCATGTCCTCCTGTAATAGCCAGAGAACTTGCAGAAGTATATACTCTTGGTCCAGTAATTTTTCCTTGATTAATGGCTTTCCTTAAAGCTACGTTTACCCCTGTTCCGCCTAAATCCCGTACGGTTGTAAAGCCAGCCATTATCGTTTTTTTAGCAATGTCGACGGAGTTAAACGCAATATCCGCTTCATTTAAGGTAAATTTGTTCAAAAAATAGCTGTCATCAAAATATCCTTCGAGATGAACATGCATATCCATAAAGCCCGGCATCACTGTTTTATCCTTTAGATCGATAATTGTAATTCCCGTTTTGGGGGAAGTATAGCCCTTTTTTACCTCGATTATTTCATTTCCTTCAATTATTATGGTCATTTCTGCTTGTGCTTTCTCACTTTTACCGTCGATCAAAATGCCACAGTGTACATGTACCTGAGCGAATGTATTGAAAGAAAATAGGCAGATAGTAAAAAGAAGGTATAAATTAGTAAAAAAGGATAAATGCATGAGTACTCAATTATTTAGATTTACATAGATTAAGTGCAATATATCAAAAAAAGATAAAAAACTAGAAATTCTTTTTGAAATACGGTCTTATTAATAAGGTGTTCCAGCACCTAAGATGTAGCTCCTCCCCTAAATCTCTTTATTTATCAAAAATCTTATTTATTTTGTGAAATATTTGGAACTTGCCACCATTATTCATAACTTTCAGGACAAATTGAAAGATGAGGCGTTCCTCTTTCCGATTTGATGAAAGAAAAAATGGATTAATTCTCGATAAATCGCTTTGAAAAGGTACCATAATTATAGTACCTTTGTCGCTAAACTCGATCTTATGGCTATTAAAATTCGCACTGGACTTTTGATGTATCGTTTTGGAAAAGAAGGCTTAGAAATCTTTTTAGTACCTTCTAGCGATACTGCTGAATCAACAGATAAAGAGACTTCTTGGGATTTTCCTAATGGGCAAGTGCATAATGATGAGGACTCATTTAAAATGGTAGAGAAAGAATTTGAAGAGGGGAAAGGTATCACTGCACATGAAGAAGGGTTTATTTTGCTTGATGAAATCCAAGGAGCAAATGATGAAGTGGTGAAAGCTTGGGCTTTTGATGGTGAAAAAAATGATTTTGAATTACCTCTCCAACAAATACTTGGTAAACGTGAATCTCGATTTCGGTTGCGTCGTAAGCATCGATATATAGCAGAAAATGGCGCTTATTTTGTGCTTAAGGAAGCCGTCAAAAAGGTGTTTCCTGAAAAGGTAGCAATGATCAAGGAACTTCAAGATATCCTAAGTTCGCGTAATATGCTCAAATATCTTTAATTAGCATTAAAGTTTTCCCCTTCTTGTTTATCGCGCTAAAAAAAACTTTATGGATTGCTCTGATTTGTAGATAAATGGTTAGTTTTGCGAACTACTTTGTAACACTATTTGGCTATCAAAATTATTCGGTGGCAAACAATTTCTCTATATCCTTAATGTCAACTACAAGGAACCCTTTATCTATGAAGCATTTAATAACGGCTTTTGCTTTTTTGTTTTTTTGCAAAATAGCTATAGCCCAAGGAAGTTTTATTTTTGGTGGCGGAGGAATCGGTTATGGCTCCAATAGTTCGCTCAATCAAGTTGTCAATGATTTTAATTTTGCGAATGAGCACTCCGTTAGTTCGTTTAATACCGTTCCATCCTATGAATTAGGCATTGTTCATTATGGAAAAACGACTTCCGTCGAGGTAAAATGGGGTGGGCAAGGCAAACGTAACTCCAGCAAAGTACCCGGAAATTTCATTGAAAATGCAACTGTTGCTTGGCGATATCACTACCTCAACCTCAGTTTTGGGGTGCTACCTTATAAAGATACTCCGCTTTCACTAGGTGCAGGAGTTAATTTTGGCAAAATTAGAACGCGCTATTCTTTTGGCGGTGATTTTTTAATTACGGACGAAAACTTCCTCATCAGTTCTGATATTTTTCTAGACTATACCTTAAAGGTCAGATGGAGACGTTCAAGAAAACCTTACCTGTTCCGCATTCGACCTTATTACCAATTTTTCTTCCTTTCCAATGATTTGAAAGAACTAGAAGAAGGACTTAACAATACGCCCGATGTATTGCAAAATGAGATTCAAGAAAATTTCTCGCACTTTGGTATCCGTTTTGCCCTTATGATTCCACTAAAACCTAACAAAAAAAGAACTTGGAATTAAAGGACTATTTCTAGATAAGACAAATTTAATATCAAGGCACATCTAACAAAAAAATCCATTGCAAAAGCAATGGATTTTTTATCAAGAAGGAACAATATTTTACATTCAATTAAGAACGTCGACTTTTAGTAAGTCGGACTTCTTCCATGTGTGTTACAGTTGATTGCTTTCATAAAAAATAATTAAGCAGTGATGGATTGTGAATTGAAGGGCAAAGGGCAAAGTTGACGATCCTTCAAATTCTATTTAATAAATATTGGCTGATATTTCAATTAAAATAAAAACCTACCCCGTACAACAGGCATCGAAACAGGCAAAATCAATACAACCTTTCTTTCATCTCTATTCTTTACTTAGGCTGGCTAGTATTTTCTTTATAAAAGGATGCCTGTGTACTTTGGGAGGTAGTGGTGTAAAAATTATCCTCATGTACCTTATTAGTGCTTTCACTTTTTGAGGAGTAAATGTAGAATTTTAACTATTTATTTGTCCTGTCACTTATCCTTAAATCTCAAATCCTAAGTTAAATTCTTTGTGCTGATAATGACTCTTACGCCAGTACCTAAAAAAAGTTTCATTCATCTTAAACATATTATTTGGTTTTACAAATAAAAACCTACTAGCCAGTACAAAAGTATTCAAATATTTTTTAAAAACATTTAAAACTACTTTCTATATGTTTATTTAAATGTGAAATTATTGTCACGCTATGTCACTAGTGCTATTTATACTTCTATTTTCACAAAAGCAAGCAGTAAATTAAAGCACAAAGTACTGTTTAACAGAGATTAAACTTAAATGTCTACATTATTTTATTAAAACATAGGCGGTTTTACGCTCATAAAATTAAACGTAACCTTAATTCTTATTCCTATCACTAAAACGAGGCAATTTTAGGTAGAATGGATAGATTTTATGGTGAAACTAATCCTAGCAAAAAAATTATATTGATATTGGTGCAGGTTTCTGCTGTCTTAAAACTCAAAAATCATGATGTATTTTTGAGTTTTCTTAATGATTTCTATTATAGCAGTTTAAGAAGGGGAGGAGCGATAAAAATCGATTAAATTCGACTTTTATCACGTCACAAATGGAAACAATTTTCTGTAACCCTTTTTCATGATTAAAACACAATCTAAAGCCTTTCAAACAATTATTGGACTACAAAAGCCAATTAATTGTACTTTTACTTTTCTAGAAACAAACAAAAAGTCTAGCAATAGATTAAATATCGAAGATTCGAATTGCCTTGCAAATCCTTGTTTGTCAATATTTTAATCTCTAGACCATTAAAATAGGCGGCATTAGAATTGGAAATATTCCTTTGAATTTCAGTTAGTTTAAAAAAACTACTTTTTTTTTCAAGAAAGGGGAACTTTTAGACTAGAAATATTGTTTACCTAGTATATTCGCTAGCCAAACCACTTCCTTGAAAATACAAACCTTAACCTGAGGTGTGTGATTCACTAAATAACATGCAGAACCAATCCCTTTAAATAAGATACCTCTGGATGAAAAATATTGATAGGGTGATCGGCAGGTTGACTTAAGGTATGCAGAATTCGAACAGAACGACCAGCCTCAAGCGCGGCAGCCATTATTGCTCCTTTAAACAGCTTTAAATCAACTACCTGACTGCAAGAAAAAGTAAATAAGATCCCACCTGATTTTAGTTTTTTCATCCCCTCTACATTCAATCTTTTATAGCCTTGTACTGCTCGGTGCCTTGCTTTAAGTGTTTTCGCATAAGCAGGTGGATCTAAGACCATTACATCATAGGGTGTTTCTAGTTCCTTTAGAAATTTCAATACATCCATCGCAAAACCTTTGTGCTCACCTTTATTAGGATTTAAAGCTACATTTTTTGCTGTCCATTCCATTGCGCGCTTAGAAGCATCTACGGAATGAACAAGCGTGGCACCTGCTTGGAGTGCATAGACTGAAAACCCTCCTGAATAACAAAAGGCATTGAGCACCTTCTTTCCCTTAGAATAATCGGCAAGGAGTTTTCGATTCTCTCGTTGATCCAAGAAAAAACCAGTCTTTTGGCCAAGATTCCAATCCACAAAAAATTGATGACCATATTCTTCTATATAGGAATCACTTTCAGAACCGTGCAAAAGGCTATTCGTGATGGATTTAGCATACTCAGAAGGAAGTGTGTTTTGACTTTTGTCATAAACAGCTTTCAAGGAATCTCCTAGTACCTCGACGAGTGCTTGTGTAATGACCGTTCTAGATTTGTGCATTCCTATTGAGTGTGCTTGGAAAACACAAGTACCATTATAAAAATCAATCACTAGTCCAGGGAGGCCGTCCCCTTCGCCATGTATTAAGCGATAGGCATTCGTAGTAGAGGACGCGGTAAGCCCAAGCAATTTACGAACATTATAAGCATTTTGAATTTTGGCTACCCAAAATGTACGATCCGGATTCATTTTTTTAAACGAAAAAATACGGACTGAAATCGTTCCATCTTTATAATGCCCTAATGCCAAGAATTCGCTTTGAGAGGAATAGACCTCAACCACGTCGCCATCCTCAGGCTGACCTAGTATTTTTTTAATAGCTCCTGAAAAGACCCAATGATGTTTGCGACGTATCGCGGCATCCTTGCCCTTTTTCAATATTATTTTAGAAAAATTTGTCAAAGTATTGTATTGAAATGAGTATATTCACAAAATTCGATTAGCCCACAAAAATTTGATATTCTTGGCCTAATTCATAAATTGCACCAAAATTACTTATTTTAAGCTAATCATTTACATTTCAAGGAAGAAAAGATGTAACGATTTTAGGTTCTTTCTTTTCGATACTCCTTGTATACTTTAACCGAATAAACCAAAACCAAATGAAAAATTTGAATGCTTTATTTAGCACCTTTGTTCTTGTGCTAATTCTTGGGTTGTTTTCTTGCGGAGGGGGAGCATCGGCAGAAGCTGATGTTGAAGCCCAAAAGATGATTGAAAAAGTAGATTCCATCGGAGTTGAAATGGAAAAATCTGCCGAAACCATTGAAACCAAAACCGAAGAAATGAAGGAAGAAGTTGATGCTCTTCTAGAAGGAATTTAATATTCCTCCATTTTTTGTAAAATCAAGTTTTTTGCTTTTTTATTATGAAATTGGCATTAATTTGGCTTATGTGACAATGTTATTGCTTTTTTCAATAAAATCTTCAACAAGATGAACTCATTTAAAATCCTTATACTCGGTTTCCTTATGCTGTTTGTTTTTTCAGCACAGGATACTTTTGCCCAAAACGGAAAGGGCAAAGCTAAAAAAGATTACCATAAGACTGAAAAAGCTGAACCTAGATTGGAAAAAGGTAAAGCTAATAAGCCTGAACATCCTAAAGGAAAGGCTAAACATTCCTTGAAACCCGTAAAAGATAAACTGGATAAAGGACATGAAAACCATGGTGATCATAAAGGACATGGCCACCATGATAAAGATGAACACAAAGGACATGGCCATGATAAGCACGAGGGGCATGAGCATGGTAAAGACGAACATAAAGGACACGGCCATGATAAACACAAAGGGCATGATCATGGAAAACATGAAAACAAAGGGAAGGGACATGCTTACGGCAAGAATAAAACTGTACACGGTAAGGAATTTGGACAACAACGCGCTGCTGAAGCCAAGAGCAAAGCTAAAAAAGCAGAAAATGTAGCTTCTCAGTCTGAATCTGATATAAAAATCTACAAAGACAAAATCAAAGCTGCCAAAGATAAAGTAGCTGCGGAACAAAAGGCGAACCCAAAATCTAAAGAGGTTACCGAAAAATTAGAGCGTATCAAGCAAGCAGAGGCTAAAGTTATGGAAATGGAAGCTGAGCTGAATAAGCAGAAGACTAAAATAGCACAAGGAATGAAGGGAATAGAATAATTTTTCCTAAATTTCTATAAGATAGAAAAAGCTGAGGATTTGTATTCTCGGCTTTTTTTGTAAGACAATTTGTAGCGTCTAAATTTAATTTATAGGTCGTGTAGACAAAAAACGCTTCCATAAAACTAAAATAGCACCTAAGCCTCCAAAAATCATTACCCAAAACCACCAAGTCCACTGGTTTTTCGGCACGGCTTGATAATCTCCAATATTCACAAAACCAGCCCAGTAGTAGGGATGCCCTAAGCCATCCAATGGATTTTCTAAATAACTTAGTTTTGCTTGTTGAAGTGCTTTGTCTTTCGTGACTCCTCCTAGGATTTGGGTGTGGAAGGCTTCCATCAATTGTCGTGTAGCTTTATCATTCGTTTTCCAAAGACTCATGACTACACTAGAACTTCCGCCGTACATGAAACCTCTAGCCATGCTCAAAACACCTTCCCCCTTAGCATACTCGCCTAGTCCTGTTTCACAAGCACTTAGCACGACAAGGTTGGCGTTTAGATGAAGCTGATGTAGTTCATAAGGGTGTAGAATAGCGTCCTCATCTATATTTCGCTCCTTATGGAAATAAAGTTTTGCTTCTTGTTTCTTATCTGTAAAAGCAGTACCGTGCATAGCTAAATGCAAAATAGAATATTGGTTAGCATTTTTCAAAAAATTGTTCTTAGTCGCCCTATTTTCCATTAGTAAATGACTTCTTCGATACATTGCTGCTATCGTTTTTGCTTCAAATTTTGCCCCTGATAAAGGACTTAAAGAATCCGCTTTTCCATATTCTGGGGCTACTACCATTAAGGGAAATTTTGGAGAAAGAAACGCTCTACGTTGGATATTTTCCGCAAGTAAAGAGGAAGAGTAGGAATAACTTATAGGATAGTTTTTTATTAAATAAGGATAATGCATAAAGTCCACTTCTCCTTTTATAGGTTCAGTAGGCAAAATATCAAACGGAAGAAAACTTAGGATACCATCTGGTACTATAATTAAACGCTGAGAGCTGCTTGGAATGCCTTCGAGCGGTTTTTTTAGTAAGGCAGCAAACAACTTTCTACCTAGTTGGTCAAATATAGCGCTAGATTCTTGCAAAGAATTACTTATAAATTTTGAATTTACTACAGCAAGTCGGAAATCATTTATCCATTTGTCTAAATCCGAAGGGTGGGGGAGTTGGTGGACATTTATTTTTTCCTTTTGAATGACGAATACATAGATAAAATTATCCCCAACTAAGTACTCTAACAACACATCCCCCTCTTGAAGGTATACTTGTTGAAATTCTTTTAAGGGAATAATTGCATTGTCATATTTGAGTTGGTAGTATTTAGGAAAATCTAGTTCTAAATTACGGATTAATTGTTGTCGCTCGTTTCGAAATCGACTTAGAGAATCATTCAAACGAACTCGGATATCAGAATTTTGAGTTTCGAGAACCTGTTTTCCTAGGCTATAAATATGAGTATTCAAAAAGTGATCTCTTTGCAACAAGGAGTCAGGAATGCCGGCCACCCCCTTAGCTTCCGCTTCTTGTAATCCTTCTAGCAATAAAACCGCTTTGCTTTTTTCTATAAACTGAAAGGCTGTAGCTTCGTCTTTTGCTTCCAGTGCAACGTTTACGGCCTCTTCATAAATAGAGCGAGTTTTGGCAATCCAAAATAACTTGGATCCCTCTACGCCCATTTCTTGTCTCATTTCATCTACTAGGGAATCAATTAAATGATACGTATCTAATGCCTTGATTAATAATTCATTCTCCTTAGTTTTGTTGTAGAAGGAAACAACTGCTTTCGCCTTATCGTGCAAAATGGTGAGCAAATGTGTTTTTTGAGGAATGGTAGCTATTTGCTTAATAGTAGGCAAATCGAAAGGCTCTTTAGCTATAAATTCGGGTAGCAAGTTCGAGATTGCTAAATTGTATTGTGCTAGTGCTTCCTCTAATTTACCTTGTTGGAAAAATAGATTTCCTATATTATCATGAGTTGTAGCAATAACAGGGTGAGATTTTCCTTTATACCATGCTTGTTTTCCTTCTAAAGCCTCTTGTAAGAAATTCAAAGCGACTTCCCCATTCCCTAGTTTTTTATGAACATCACCAATATTATTTTTGACTTTAGCAATCAAAATGGCATCAGTTCCTTTCATTTTTGTATAAAGGTTCAAAGCTTGACTATACTTGTCTAATGCCTTGTTTAACAAATTGTTTTCATCATAAATCACCCCTAAATCATTATAGCAATTGGCGACTTCTCCTATAAAATCATTGCCTAGAGCTGTATTGATACGAAGTGCCGCTTCTAGATTCTTGATAGCTGCGGAGGTGTTACCCAATTCTTTTTCAAGGCTTCCCATATCTTGATATGTGAGAGCCACATCATAATCGATTTCGCCATACAACTCCATGAATATTGCCAAAGCAACTTTAAAATGAGGCTTAGCCTGTGCATAATCGCCTAGATCCGTATAGATAAAACCTAATTCTCGATGACATTTAGCTATGTATGTTTTTTCTTGATTTTTTTGTCGAATGATGAGTGATTGTTCTAAAGCTCCAAGCGCTTCTTTTAGCTCCCCTCGTTGTACATGAGCCATTGCTATATTGAAATGACTATTTGCAATATCTTTGTGGTTTTCAGACAATTGCTTCAACCGTATAGCTAGAGATTGTTTGAATAAAGCTAAGGCTTCTTTGTGCTTAAATTCTTTGTAATGCCATACGCCGAGTTTATGATAGACCAAAGCTAAATTAAGAGAAGCATTACCTTCGTTTTCAAGAACTTGTTGCTTCAATAACTGATAATGCTCTAAGGCTTTTTCCTTTTGATTATCTTTGCTTAAGTAGGCCGCTATGTTAAGATTTGTTGCTACAATTTTATCCCAATTCTTCCATTTTTCATAAATATTAGACACCCTTTTCAATTCCTTCACAGCACTTTGGTAATCAGAGCCTTTCACTAGGCTTTCTACTTCCTGAAGTAGCCGATCAACAAACATAGAATCCACCTTATTTTGGCAGGAAACAGTTGTATAAACGAATCCAAAAAGCAAGACTGAAAAAAGGAATTTCAATTTCATCTGAAAGCTTTTATATTCTAAAAGTGATAAGCTACATCAATACAAATTACTAAAAAATATTGTTACCTGATTTTTAATTTTATTCAGCCA
>JAHDHB010000236.1 GCA_020631545.1 Saprospiraceae bacterium
TCACCTGCAAATAAAACGGATTTAAAGCATTTTATGTACTAAAACAAGCACCAATGAGAAAGCACAGTCTATTCATCCCGTTTTTTTACTTGCTAATGACCAATTTTTTATTCGCTATTGAAGCTAATGTCTCTTATGCGACCTTCAAGGGGATCGCACAAGAGAACTATGTTGAGGTCTATTTACATATCGATGGTAAAACGGTAAATTTCGAGAAACAAGATGGAGGTTACCAAGCGGCGATAGAGATTACTTTGCTATTCAAGCAAGGTGATGAAATCCAAAAATTTGACAAATATGTCCTTAAAAGTCCTATCGTTTCTAACCACCATATGTCCAATATAGCCATCTTCGATCTTAAACGGTTGCATTTGCCCAATGGCGAATATTCTCTTGAAGTAGAATTGATGGATTTCAATGACTTTTCTAATAAAAATAGCTACCGCACACCTTTATCTATGCAGTATTCGGAGGCAGGCATCCAACTCTCTGACATCGAATTATTAGGTAGTTATGAAGAGAGTGAAGAGGAAAATAAATACACCAAACACGGATTGGACTTAAAACCCTACACCTACCCTATTTATCCTAGCTATCAGCAGAAATTAACCTTTTTCACGGAAATTTATAATGCCTCTTCTTCCTTAGATAAACCGTTTTTAGTTCGTTATTTTTTGCACGAAGAAGCCAAGGAACCGATGATTGGTACACTAGGTTTTCGAAAACAAGAAATCAAGGAATTGAATGCCTTTTTTGCTCAATTGGATATCTCCAATGTACCTTCGGGCTCATATCTTCTTACTGTAGAAGTACGGAATCATGAAAATAAATTATTGGTACAAAAATCACGTCGTATCGAACGGAGTAATCTACTAGACTATGACCTCCATAATTATGAAAAGGTTCAAGTAGAAGAAACTTTTGTTGAGCAATTCAGTGGTCTAGATTTGCGTCGAAATTTGCAAGCACTAGCGCCTAGAATGGCAGGTAAGGATATTCCACTGCTCAACCAAGTTATCCGTAGTAGAAATGCTTCACGACAACGACAACTACTTTTGCACTATTGGACTGGTTTTGATGAACTTGAACCTAGCGCGCCATTCGACGAATATATGGAGGTCGTCGCTTATGTTAATGAGCACTTCAAAGCGGGGTTCAATCGTGGTTATGAAACGGATAGGGGGTATGTTTTTCTGAAATACGGCAAACCGCAAGATATTATTATCAGTGATAGTGAACCTACCGCGCCTCCTTACCAAATATGGACGTATGATATCTTGGATACTAAACAACGGAATGTGAAATTCGTGTTCTATAATCCTAGTTTGGCTTATGGAAATTTCGAGTTACTTCACTCTACCGCTAGAGGGGAGGTATTTGATCCTCAATGGCAAAAGAAAATCTATCGCTCTGTTCCTTCTAGAGTTCCTAAAAATGATGTGGAGGGAACGACGGTTGATGATCATTTTGGTGGCAATAGAGCGGGCATTTATTATCAATGGTGAATTAGAATGGAGGATTTTTTGATGTGTATGACCTTATATGAATTTCTTATGTGACTTATGTTTCTTATATGGTAAAAAAACCTCCTTTCCCCATTAATTTTCTGGCCCAAACAAGCCATGTTTTCCCTTTCTGCCATCTAATATCGGCATTTCCCTTGGTGCTTCATCCTGTGTTTGGTGGAAAACTTTCTCTATTGGATGCCATTTATTCTTTTTTAGGACAAATCCACGATAACTTCCATCGGGTAGCATCATATAATTCGCTTCTGCGTAGGGGCTTCCAAATGGGATTAGGTTATCATAGATAATCATTTTTAAATCGTAATCGTAGCGAAGAGAAACGGATGTTGTTGCGCCATAATTTAAGACAAATCGCTTGGCAACATCTAGGGCATTACCATCCCGCATTCTGGTAATAAAAATAGGTGCGCCAAAAACAGGTTTTCCATCTTTAAATTTCAAGACTTCCACCAATTTCCTACGTTGGAAAAGATCGTTAGCATCAAATCCGTAGAGTAAATAATATTTTTTCTTTCCCTTTCCTATTTCTTGAATATCATAATACAAGGCACCATACCAATGCTCTGCATCTAAGATTTCTTGCTGAGGAACAGGAATTGATTCGGAATGATCGGTCAATACAACTCGTTCTCCCTTAGGCGTATTCATTTGAATTTGACCGTAATAATGGAATTTATTCGAGTTTTCGCATACTTGCCAAGTGAAAATCCGAAAGGTTCGATCTTTTGGATAGAGTATCGAAATCGTTTTAACAGAATCAAAAGGATAGTCGAAAGAACCTTCCAATGCTAAAGCCTCTGAAAATAGGCGAGAGAAATTAGCTTGCGCTACGCGACGTACTTCATAAGTAGAATCTCTTACCATACTTAATCCATACAGCTTCAAAGAATCTTCCATTTCAGACAATTTCTTCCAAGAAGGAGCTGGAGATTCTGTTTGTGCAGAAACAGGTGAAGTTAAGGCACAGCAAAAAAGAAGCATTCCTACAAAACGGAGAACTATCCGGATACCATATGTGTTCAACGAATAAAACATATAACGACTAATCTATTTTAGCTATCTATCACAAGAAAATGACATTCTTGAAAGATAAGTATTGAGCAAGTATAATAATATAGGCAATTATGTGGCCAAAGTGTAATTTTACTTTCTGTCTCCTAGCGTTCAAACTAAAAGGGATGGTGAAATTCAACCGTAGGGAGAGAATGGGAAGCCAATCAACACATTCACTCGAAACACCCACTATCTTGTAGCGAAACAAGCTAAATTGATAGCTTCTTATCCTATTAAAACATGAAAATACTAATAGCTGAATCAATATTCATTTTTAGAGTCAAAAATTATTAAAAATTAAACCACTAAATTCTCAATAATAGCACATCTCAAATAGCCTTTCAATTTAGGATATCCTTTATTTTCAGAATAAGGGGATTATAAAGATACCTACGGATAAAAAACGACTATCCTAGAAAAAAAATTGCTGAATCCTCCAAAAAAAAGCGAATTATTGGCAATGAATTGTTTTTTGACACGTTATTATAGTGTAGACTGGAGATAGTAACACGACATTAAAAATGTTTCGAAATCGAAGAAGGAATTCTATTCCTACTTCTAGCCTCACGGATAACAATGTTTGTACTAAACTAATTATAGTTATTTAATTTACGATTTTCAGTGTATTTCCTCCATCAATAACATTTTTCCCCAAAAAATTGCTAGTGTTTGCAAGAGTAACACCTCCTTATCCTCTTTCTAAAAACATATAGCCGAATATCAAGGTAAAGCCCCAAGCTTAGCGTACATAGTATACCAAAAGAAGTTGCTCGCTTAACGACCATTGTAATGAAATTCCATAGGTCAACTATATTTAGTATGCCTAACCTCTTCATTAAAAGCATTTTTATACAAGGGAATGTTAGTAAGTGTAATAAGCTTCGCCCCTATTATTGGATAGTTCTAGAAGAATTACTGTGTTAACAATTTGATATTTTCCACATTCTAACTATGAAATAACCTCCGCTTAAACAAACGATTACTAAGGACGAAATTATCTATATTTCATTCTCCTACAATTGTTTTTGTCTTAGACTTTTACGACGATACGATACAAATAAAGATTGTTTGTATTAAGTATTAACAGGAAGCCTAGGCAGTCTATTTATAGAAAAAACATTTGAACTAAAAACAGGTTAAAAATGATTTTGATGTCACAGAATTGGATACTACTCGAACCTTTTGTAAGAGGATTCTTATCACCTTACAAGTCTATAACTATAAACGACTACAACCTCTAACTGCATGGAATACTTTATACGGAGAACAGAGAAGCTCTGCGCCTTGTCCTGCTTTTTTGTTTTTTTCTTTCATTTTGCTTCTGCTCAACTTAACGCAGAATTCACTGTAGATGAGATAGAAGGCTGTGCGCCACTCATTGCCCAATTCATTGATCAATCAACGGGGGGAAATATCGTCTCGTGGGAATGGTCGCTAGGTGATGAAACAGGAGGCTGCTCTACGGGGCCTTCTTCAACAGACATTAATCCTGGCCGTATATTCACTGCTTCAGGCTCTTATTGTATTTGCTTGACAGTAACGGATATTAATGGTGCGACAGATACAGAGTGTAAATCTGACTATATCAGCGTATATGGTTCTCCTGTAGCTGATTTTACAGCTCCGGTATCAGAAGGTTGTGTTCCGCTTACTGTCGATTTTTCAGACATTACTATTCCTGGAACAGGAAACTTAGTGAGTTGGCAATGGGATCTAAACAATGGAAACTGTCCCTCGGCCAACACGCAAAACATATCTTGTACCTACACGATTCCAGGCACTTATGATATTTCATTAATAGTAACAGATGCCAACGGGTGCAGTCATTTTATTCAAAAAGATAACTTTATAACGGTTCATGATAATCCGAATTCCGACTTTGTTGCAGACGTGACTTCTTCCTGTCAATCCACTCTTTCCGTTAATTTTAGTCCTGTAGAAACCAATATTGCCAACTGGGCATTTGATTGGGATTTCGGAGATGGCAATAGTTCTACTGCTGCTACACCGAACCATACGTTCAACACCATGGGCTCCTTTAGTGTCAGCTTGATTGTAACGGATACAATAACAGGCTGTACCGATTCAACAGCTTATAACTCTATTATCCAAGTAGGGAATCCTGTATCTTTTTCTTATACACCAGATGAGGGCTGTCCTGATTTAACGGTTTCATTTTTAGATGAGACTATAGGTAATGCCTCAAATTGGCAATGGGATTTTGGGGATGGCCTAGGTACTAGTACCCAACAGCATCCAAGCTATACGTATACTTCGCCTGGTTGTTATTTTGTTACACTATCTGCAGCAGGTGATAACTGCTCGGGTACAACTACTGCGAGCACTTGTATTGAGGTGTTCGATCTTCCACAAGCTACGTATACAGGCGCTAACCTTATGGGGTGCATTCTACCTCATACGAGCACCTTTAGCGGTTCGTCCTCCTCATCCATTACGACATGGGAATGGGATTTTGGCGATGGAGGAACAGCTACAGGACAAAATGTCTCTCATGATTTCACGCAATATGGAACATATTCGATCTCTTTAACTGTCACGAGTACCGATGGCTGCGAGCGTGTTTTTAGCACCGATACTGTATCCATTATGCCCTTTAATGTCAGTGCTACGGCTGATAGCCTTGGAGGTTGCGCCCCGCTCACGTTCGGTCTGTCTGCATCGGCCAACAGTCCTTTTACCCTAACCGATGCCAGTTGGGATTTTGGCAATATGACCATAGGCACGGGGATTAATACGACAATTACCTATCCAGATACAGGCACCTATGTAGTCGAACTCATTGGTACCAATAATTTTGGATGTATGGATACTACTGAAATCGTTGCAGAAGTGGGCATGCCACATATCATAGATTTCATCGCGACGCCTACGGATGTATGTGCGGAGGAACCTGTTCAATTTAACAATATAACTACTGCCGATATAGATCAATGGATATGGGAATTTGGTGATGGTTCTACCTCCGCACTAGCCAATCCTACTCATATTTACCAAGACACCGGATTATTTACAATCTGTTTAACCGTTTATCAGAATTCTTGTCCTACCTCTATATGTAAAGAAGATTATATCCATATATTACCCCCCATTGCTAGATTTAGTCATGACCAAAATTGCACCGATCCTTATACGGTCTCTTTTACGGACAATTCTATTGGAGCAGACACTCATTTTTGGGATTTTGGCGTAACTGGGACCCTAGCAGATACCTCTACGTTGGCAAATCCTACTTTTACTTTTCCTGATAGGGGCATTTATACCGTTTCCCTTACCGTAAATAATTTTCAAACGGGCTGTTCCTTCGATCTAGTGCGTACCGTAGAAATACGTGATGCCTACGCTGAGTTTACAGTTGCACCCGATACGGGTTGTGCTCTTCTTACGGTAGTACCAGAGGATCTTTCCATTGATGCCGTTGATTATGAATGGCTGGCACCTGGGGGCGTATTATCACCCAATGCTACAAGTCCTACAGCGGTGATTGAATATGCGAATGCTGGCGTTTATACCGATATTGGCCTGATTGTCGCCGATATTTATGGCTGCCGAGATACCCTTATGTTACCGGATTCCATCTTGGTTTCCGATGTTTTCCCAGGATTCACTTCTAATATTTCAGCAGGTTGTATCCCTCTTACGATAAGCTTTACGGATACCTCCTCAGCGTTTGGCAGTGATATTGTGAGCTGGTTATGGGATTTTGGAGATGGGAATACCAGTACAAGCCAAAACCCCTCGCATGACTTTACGTCTAAGGGGCAAAAAGACATTACGCTTACGGTTACGAATGCATTGGGCTGTACCCAATCCTTAACTATGCCGGAGTATATCGACCCAACTTATCCTGATGTTTCTTTTGTAGCAGATACCTTAGCATGTACAGGGCAAACAGTCTCCTTTACAAGCACATCTCTAGTATCTGACCCGGCTACGTATTTATGGGATTTTGGAGACTCCAATACAAGCACCGACCAAAATCCTACGCATAACTATGCTAATGAGGATATTTATGATATTTGCCTTACGGTAACCGATAGAAATGGCTGTGACAGTACACTTTGTAAGCCCAATTATATTAGGGTTGGCGATCCAGTAAGTAATTTTGAAGCTGATAATACCTACGCTTCCTGCCCTCCCCTATCGGTTAATTTTACAGATTTATCCATCAATGCAGCAGAGTGGGAATGGGACTTCGGCGATAATAGTGCCGCTATATTTACTCAAAATGCTTCACACATATATACAGAACCAGGCACTTACGATGTTTGCTTGTACATTAAAACAGCTACAGGATGCCCCGATACGCTTTGCCGTCCACAATATATACAAATAGATGGCCCTTCTGCCTCCTTTTCCTTCGCTCCAGATGAAGGATGTGTTCCATTAGAGGTAACAATGATAGCTACCGGCACAGAGGTTGTCAAATATACTTGGGATAGTGGCTGCGGTGATGTGCAAGTCCATAATAATGCCGCGCCTTCCGATACGGCCATATTTGTATATGACCAACCCGGTATCTGTTATCCCATTTTAGTCGTAGAAGATATCCAAGGTTGCCAACGTACCTATGTATCTCCAGATCCTATTACTACAGATAATTTAGAAGTAGATTTCACCACTAGTGATACTGTGCTTTGCGATAACGGGGTGGTGACCTACCAAAGTAATGTAAATTCCAATGTTGGGGCATTACAATACGAATGGCAATTCCCGGGTGGTACACCTGCTACCTCTTCATTTCCAAACACAAGCGTGACTTATACTACCCCGGGTTCTTATACTGCTACACTAGTGGTAACCAATGGACGATGTAGGGACTCTATAACCAAGACTAGTTCTATAACTATAGCCGATACCCCTATCCCCGACTTCGCATTTAGTCCTAGTACAGGCTGTGAACCTCAAAGTATTAACTTTTCTGATGCTTCTTCTGTAATGCTAGGAAATATAGAGCAATGGTTCTGGGATTTTGGCACGGGAGACACGGCAATAGTTCGAAATCCGTCTTATACTTTCGAGCAAGCAGGAACCTATACGGTCAGCTTAACGGTCTGGTCTAGTTGGGGTTGTGAAAACACAAGCTCCCAAGATATTACTATACTTGCTTTACCGACAGCAGATGCAGGGCTTGACCAGCAATTGTGTATCGGAGAAACGGTTTCGCTTCAAGCATCTGGATCTGGTACTTACCAATGGTCGCCTGCTACTGGGCTAAGCTGTACGACTTGTGCAAATCCAGAGGCAAGCCCTACGCTTAGCACCGATTATATCCTAACGGTAACAGGAGCCAATGGTTGTACTGACAGAGACACGGTAAATGTTGATGTCATTCCTTTTCCTGTTCCTAGCCTTAACCTTACTGGTCCGAATACCGTTTGTGCAGGTGATTTTGTCCAATTAAATGCTTCTAGCAATAATGCTGGTGTTATTTTTTACTGGGATGAATCAAGGGAAGGGCTTACTTGTTATGAAAATTGTTTCAATCCTTTGGCTTACCCAGAGGTAACCACAACTTATGTAGTAACTGCTGTAGGACAGGGTGGCTGTAGTCGTATGGATTCCATCACAGTAGAAGTCATCAACAATACCGCAGAATTAGCGGGTATTGATAGAACTATTTGCAGGGGAGAATCCGTTACGCTAAGTATTCAAGGAGGTTTCAATCCTTCTTGGTCTCCTTTTGATGGATTGAGCTGTATAAATTGCCCAACGCCGGAAGCTTCACCAGAAGAAACAACGACTTACATGGTGGAAGTAACGACGGCTGATGGATGTCTTGCAACCGATTCTGTACAAATCACGGTGATGGATATTGATGATATTGATGCGGGGGCTGACCAGACCATTTGCCTAGGTGATGCTGTAGAACTTAATGCCGATGGAAAAGGCGTTATCTCTTGGTCTCCTGCTAGCTCATTGAGTGCAACGGACATATTGAATCCTACGGCTACGCCTGCAACGACGACGACTTACACCTTCCTAGTCACGAATGATCTTTGTGAACTCGAAGATAATGTAACGATAAATGTACGAGAACGTGCAGAAATCTCAGCAACAGGCGATGTCATTTGTCTTGGTGACACAACCGAGCTAATGGCGTCTGGAGTTGCGGATTCCTATACTTGGACTTCACCGAATGATCCAATGCCTATCAATGGCCCAAGGGCAACCGTTTATCCTGAAGAAACCACAACATATACCGTTATAGGAAGCTTAGGCAATTGTATTCCTGACACCACTGAAGTGGAGGTTTTTGTCAATCCATTACCGGAGATTGAAGTACAAGAAACCGTTTCCTATTTCTTAGGTGCCGATCCTGTCCAACTAGAAGCAGTGGCCTCGGGTGGTAGTGGCGGAGGCTACTCCTATTCATGGAGTCCTCCCGATGGCTTGAGTTGTGTCACTTGTCCTGATCCACTAGCGATGCCGGATACGATGATGATTTACGATATAGCCGTAATGGATAGCGAAGGCTGTAGAACCGTAGAACAAGTACGATTACTTCTTAAGGAGGAATGTGAAGAGGAACTCATTATTGTTCCTAACGCTTTCACGCCTAATGGAGATGGCCTAAATGACTTGCTTTTTGTTCGGGGTAGCGTTCTATCTACAGTGAATCTATTCCGCATTTATGACCGTTGGGGCGCCATGGTCTTCGAAACTGAGAATATTAGGGAAGGCTGGGACGGAACGTTTAAAGGCCAAGCCTTGAACCCTGGTGTCTTTGTCTATTATGTTGAAGCTCCTTGTCCACTAGATGGCAGTCGCATTCTGAAAAAAGGAAATATAACGCTGCTGCGGTGAGGGAATTACGAATGACGAGTGAAGAATTACGAATTAGGCTCTTGGGGATAATTCTATGCTTTTTGTACAGAAAATGAAA
>JAHDHB010000237.1 GCA_020631545.1 Saprospiraceae bacterium
GAGAAGCCCCAACAGTTCGAATCTCAAATTTATCGCCAGTATATGCAATAGGAGAAGTACGGTTGCTATCCGTATTGTCCCTTAGCAAATCAGGGATTTTACTATGAATGTTTAGTTTCAACTCCTGTTTTAAGCCCTCATCCGAAATCCATTCATCCCCTCTTTTCTCAATATCTTCCAGCACCTCTCTCAATTTGTGGCCAATAAACACCGAAATATGCTTAGGAGGAGCGCCTCCATGTCCTAGACGCAAGTCATTTCCCGCTGAAGCGATACAGGCACTCAAAACCTCTGCATTATCATTTATAGCCTTTATCGTATTAATAAGAAAGGTCAAAAATTGAAGATTTTTCTTAGGCGTTTCCCCTGGCGCTAATAGATTCTTTCCTGTATCTGTAAAAAGTGACCAATTATTATGCTTTGCAGAACCATTAATGCCGGAAAAAGGCTTCTCATGCAATAAAACACGCAAATTATGACGCTGGGCAACACGCTTCATCAAATCCATTAACAATTGATTGTGATCAACCGATACGTTGACTTCCTCAAATTCTGGAACAATTTCAAACTGGGCAGGGGCTACTTCATTATGACGAGTCCGTACAGGTATCCCCAATTTATGGCATTCATGCTCTAAATCCAGCATAAAACCAAAAAGCCGCTCAGGGATAGCACCAAAGTAATGGTCATCCATCTGCTGCCCTTTTGAGGAAGGTTTTCCTAGTAAAGTACGACCTGCTAGACATAAATCTGGACGAGCATTAAACATCGCTTCATCGACTAGGAAATATTCTTGCTCACAACCCAGCATTGGCGTTACTTTGGTCACAAATCTATCAAAGTAACTACTCACAGCAACAGCCTGTTCTTCAAGATATTGTTGTGATTTTAGTAGAGGCGATTTATAGTCTAATGCTTCTCCTGTATAAGCGACAAAAATAGTAGGAATACAGAGTGTTTTCCCTGCCCCAATTTCCATAATAAAAGCAGGGGACGAAGGATCCCAAGCGGTATATCCTCGTGCTTCAAAAGTAGAACGCAATCCACCAGTAGGGAAGCTAGAAGCATTGGGTTCTTGCTGTGCTAAAGCACTTCCTTTAAACTCTTCTAAAGCCTTACCATTCTTTATATTAAAAAAAGAATCATGCCGCTCTGCCGTCAAGCCATTCAAAGGATGAAACCAATGAGTATAATGGGTTGCGCCCTTATGCATCGCCCAAGCCTTCATCCCAGCAGCTACTTGCCCAGAAATGGTTCTGCTGATTTTTTTACCACTTGATATAGCCTTTTTTACCTCCTCATAGGCAATTTCAGACAAATATTCTTGCATAGATTTGTCATCAAATACATTACTAGCAAAATAGCTCGATATTTTTTGACCAATAGGCTCTATATCAATTCTTTTTCGATGCAAAACAGTTTCTAAGGCTCGCTTTCTTTGCTCCATAGTAAATTGAGAAAAAAGGGGCAAGACACGAGGAGAGAGAAACAATATTCCTCTTTCCGCTTGCCTAGCCCCTCGGTAAAATAGATTTGAGTAGAATCCAAAAAGATTGCTTCTACAGAATTATGTATAAGTTTTTTTCTTTCAAATAGAAGGAAAAGTATTGTACCTCTCCCCTATTCTCTAAGAACACTATTTAATAAATAACAACTCACGGTACTTAGCAAAAGGCCAATCGCGATCATCAACAAAGAACTCTAAATCATCTGCATGGGTTCGAATTTCATCCATGATTGGTCTTACCTTATTGGAAAAAGCTAATGCAGAGCTTCTTGAATCGCCCAATTCATCAGCATTCGCCACTTCCTCAGACATTTTGACCAATAAAGACTTTAAAGAACCAATGTGATTTGCCAAGCGATTGATAATATCCATTTGTGGTTCAAAAGCAGATTTTTCAAAACCCAACTCTTTCATACCTAAAGCATTGTCTACTAAGCGAGCTTGGTAATCGAAGGCAGCAGGTAAAACACCACTAGAACACATCTCGGATAAAGTTCGAGCCTCAATTTGTAGCTTTAAAATATAGTTTTCAAGCAAAACTTCATGGTGTGCGTGCAGCTCATGCTTAGAAAATACACCACTTTCCGTAAATAAGGCTTCTACACTTTCGCTAACATAAGCATCCAAAGCTTCTGGTGTATTCGGGAAATTGGACAAGCCTCTTTTTTCAGCCTCCTTAGCCCACTCATCGCTATAGTTATCGCCTTCAAAACGAATAGCTTTAGATTCCGTGATGTATTTTTTGATAACTTTCAATAAGGCAACATCTAAAATCTCTCCTTTGCTCACTAAAGCGTCCACATCAGCTTTAAATACTCGAAGCTGCTTCCCGACAATCGTGTTGATGATAGTCATCGGTGCAGCACAATTGAAGGTAGAACCAACCATACGAATCTCAAACTTATTGCCTGTAAATGCAAAGGGAGACGTACGATTACGGTCTGTGTTATCAAGTTGTAAATCAGGTATTTTATCTAGTAGATCCTTTACTCTGGCAACATCTGCATCACTAAAATCTTTTCCTGCCTCAACACTATCTAATACTTGCGTTAATGTTTCGCCTATAAAAACCGAAATAATAGCTGGAGGCGCTTCATTAGCTCCTAAACGATGGTCATTTGAAGCAGAGGCTACACTTGCTCTCAATACATCGGCATATTTATGAACAGCAGCAATGGTATTCACGAAAAAAGTAAGGAACTGTAAGTTTTTACCTGGAACTTTACCTGGTTTAAGTAGATTTTTACCTGTATTCGTACTCATCGACCAGTTGTTGTGCTTTCCAGAGCCATTTACACCAGCAAAAGGCTTTTCATGCATCAAGACACAAAGTTTATGGCGCTTAGCCACACGCTCCATAATATCCATCAATAATTGGTTATGATCCACGGCTACATTCACTTCCTCAAACATCGGTGCCAACTCATATTGCCCTGGCGCTACTTCATTGTGTCGGGTACGAACAGGAATTCCTAGCTTATGGCATTCCGTTTCCATATCCCGCATATAAGCATAAACACGCTCAGGAATAGATCCAAAATAGTGGTCATCTAATTGTTGCCCCTTAGGAGAAAAACGACCAATCAAAGTACGACCAGCCATCACTAAATCAGGACGAGAATTAAACAAAGCTTCATCCACTAAGAAATATTCTTGCTCCCAACCTAAAGTAGGCGTAACTTTATTGATTGCTTTGTCAAAATACTGACAAACAGATACTGCCGCTTCTTCTAAATAACTTTGAGACTTTAATAGTGGCAATTTATAATCCAATGCTTGCCCTGAGTATGTAACAAAAATGGTAGGAATGCAAAGCGTCTTTCCATCTCCAACTTCTAGTATAAATGCAGGAGACGAAGGATCCCATGCCGTATAACCACGAGCCTCAAAAGTAGACCTCAAGCCCCCTCCAGGAAAAGAAGAACCATCCGGTTCCTGCTGAGCCAACTCGCTTCCTCCAAATTCTTCAATAATCTCGCCACCTGGAGTCAAGGAGAAGAAAGAATCATGTTTCTCTGCTGTTCTACCCGTCCATGGCTGGAACCAATGCGCATAGTGCGAAGCACCTTTTTCCATTGCCCAGCTTTTCATAGCATCAGCAACTTTGTCTGCCAGTTCACGATCTAGCTTAGCACCAGATTGGATAATCGCTTTTACGCTTAGGTAAGTATCTTCCGCCATGTATTTTTTCATGGCTTCATCATTAAACGTATTACAGCCAAAAAAACTAGCGATTCTGTCATTGGATGTAGGTACATCAGGTTCCATTCGGTTAAGAATGGTATCAATTGCATTGGATCTAGAAAGACTCATTTTGAACGCAAATTTTAGGTTTTTAAAAAATCTAAAGCAAAACTACGCAAAAACATCTTCTTAGTCAATAAAAATTAAAAAAACATGGGCATTTTTATCTAAAAACAGCTTTTATACCCGAAAAAAATTAAAATTACTGTCCAATGAGATTAAAAAATGAGTTTTTCGCATTAAAAAAGGCTCGTCGGTATTCCCAACGAGCCTTAAAAAATGTTTGATGTAAGTTGCATGAAAGAAAATGCACCTCCTACTAGTGGCAATCATCATTTTCATACCTCTAATTTCTTACATCATAAATTACTTATTCCCTTTTTTGTAATCAGCAAGGAATTTAGCCAAGCCAATGTCCGTCAAAGGATGATTCAGCAAGCCCATGATCGATTTTAGGGGACAGGTCACAACATCTGCACCTATTTCAGCACATTTTACAATATGCAAAGGACTCCTTATCGAAGCTGCTAAAATTTCTGTTTCAAAACCATAATTACCATAAATTACTGCAATCTGATCAATTAAGTCAGTGCCGTCCCAAGTGGTATCATCAACACGCCCCATAAAAGGAGATACATAATCAGCTCCAGCCTTTGCAGCTAGAATAGCTTGACCAGCAGAAAAGACCAAAGTACAATTGGTACGAATACCATTTTCAGAGAAATACTTCAATGCTTTCACCCCTTCTTTGATCATCGGAACCTTAACCACAATATTTTTGTGTAAAGAAGCCAGCATTTCACCCTCCTTCACCATTCCATTAAAATCAGTAGAAATAACCTCTGCACTGACGTCTCCATCAACGATGTTACATATATCTACATATCTTTTTAGGATGCTATCTTTACCCGTAACACCATCTTTGGCCATCAAAGACGGGTTGGTGGTTACACCATCAAGTACACCTAGATCGTTGGCCTCCTTGATTTCATCAAGGTTAGCCGTATCAATAAAAAATTTCATGGACTTATTTAGGATTGGAAAATTATATAATAATGCTGAATGGATTCGCCTAGAAATAAAAAAAGCAGGAACTTACGTCGAGCGCTACAACCTCCTACCCTTGCTTGCTTTCACACCTGGGGGATTCAAAGGGAGCTGCTCACATAAGCCCTGCGGGTGCAAAGATACGATATTTTATAAAAAAACACTATCCTGAGTGAAAAAAATGAAACAAAAATCAAAACACCACCACAACACAATGATAACCAAACTTTTAAAACAAGCCCACAATAAAAAATTACTCGCCAATTCTCCTTCTCTAGTTCCTGCTCCCGATCACGAATCTCAATAAATCCTTCATCCATAATTTTTAATCCTACTACTTGTCTAGTTCAAAGAATATTAATACATTGTTCATCCATAGTAAACTAAAAACGACACATGAAAACTTTATACCTTATAAGACATGCAAAATCCAGTTGGAAAGATTTTTCAATCAAAGATCATGACCGCCCTTTGAATAAACGAGGAAAAAGAGATGCCCCATTTATGGGAAAACTCCTAAATAAACGTTCAATATTTCCCGACTTAATAGTCTCTAGTACCGCAAATCGCGCTTTGACCACCGCTAAAATTATAGCTAAGGAAATCACCTATCCAATTGATAAAATTAGAACAATTTCTGACATTTACGAAGCAAGTATTCCTGATTTAGAGCGCGTTCTATATGGCTTAGATGATAGCGTGGATAAGGTTTTTCTGTTTGGCCATAACCCTAGTATAACTTACTTCGCTAATGAGTTTGAGACGAAGGAATACATTGACAATGTTCCTACCTGCGGGATTGTACACCTTGAATTCCCCATTGATTCATGGCAAAAATTCATGCTCGGTGAAGGAAAAGTCATCTCCTTAACTATCCCAAAAATGTTTGATATTGAATAACATCCAAAAACTTAGTACGCTTTGTACGCTTTGTGACTAATTATCGGTAAATTTGCCCTTGAAATTGAATCAAATGCAAGAGGAATCCATTCCATACCTTCATAGAGATATTAGTTGGCTCACCTTTAATTACAGGGTGTTGCAAGAAGCTAAAGATCCATCCGTGCCCCTTTTTGAACGCATTAAGTTCCTTGCCATTTATTCTTCCAACTTAGATGAATTTTTCCGTGTTCGGGTCGCACACCAGCACAGCCTTGTGCGTCTTGGCAAAAAAACCAAGAAACGCTTGGAGCATCAACCAGAAGAAGTGCTGAAAAAAATTCATAAAATCGTCAACAAACAACAAGAGGAATTCAGCCAAATATTCATGGAACAAATTATCCCTGAATTGGCCAACCAACAAATCTTCTTACGTAATCATAAGGAACTCAAAAAAGATCAAAAAGAATTTGCAGAAGAGTACTTCCAAAGTAATCTATTGCCTTATGTTCAACCAGTTCTACTTGAAAAAAAGAAAATTCGAGTCTTTCTTAAGAATGCGACGCTGTATCTTGCTGTGCATCTAATTCCAGAAGAAGATCAAACTAAAAACAATGCTCGCTACGCTATCATTCAAATCCCGTCTGAGCATATCCCCCGTTTTATAGAGTTGCCTTCAGCAGATGGGAAACATGAATTAATGATGCTTGACGACTTGATTCGACATAATATCTACCTACTTTTTCCCGGTTTTATTATTGAAGATACGTATTCTTTAAAACTGACTAGAGATGCGGAGATTTATATTGAGGACGAATATTCAGGAGATTTGATCGAAAAAATCAAGAAAGGTATTCGAAAACGGAAAGTCGGTCCTGCTACGCGTTTTGTCTTTGACCGAACGATGCCTAAAAAATTGTTAGAGTATTTAATGGAAGACTTTTCTCTTCAAAAAGAAGATTTAATCCCAGAGGGCCGCTACCATAATAACTATGACTTCTTTGGATTCCCTAATTTTGATCTTAGTTACTTGACCAACCCTCCTCTTCCCCCACTAAACAAACGCTCTTTAGAGGCGCATGACTCCATTTTTAAGTGCATCAAAAAACGCGATCATCTCCTTAACTTTCCTTATCAATCCTATAAGTACGTCGTCAAGTTCTTCGAAGAAGCGGCAAATGATCCCGCTGTAACCCATATCAAAATCATCCAGTATCGGGTAGCTGCAAAGTCTCGAATTATGGATGCATTGATGAAAGCAGCACAATCGGGCAAACAGGTTACTTCTTTCGTAGAAGTAAAAGCGAGATTTGACGAAGAAGCTAATTTGAGTTGGGCTGAACGATTGGAAAAGGCAGGTGTTCACGTACTCTACAGCTTTCCTGGCCTAAAAGTTCATGCAAAATTAGCCCTGATTAGCAGAATCGAAGATGGAGAAACCAAGAATTACTGCTACCTAGGTACTGGAAACTTCCACGAAAAAACAGCCAAAATCTATAGCGATTTAGGCCTATTCACGAAAGACACTCGCCTCACAAATGAGGTGGCTCGTATATTTAAATTTTTAGAAACCGTCAAAGAACCCAAGCACGAATTCAAGCATTTACTCGTAGGCCAGTTCAACCTCCGTTCTTCTCTTAACAAGATGATAAACAAAGAGATAAAAAATGCACGAGCAGGCAAAAAAGCAATGATTTTAATCAAGTGCAATAGCCTTGAAGATAAAGCAATTATCCAACGACTATACGCCGCTTCGGCTGCTGGAGTCACGATTAAAATCATCGTAAGAGGAATTTGCAGCCTCGTACCCGGCATCAAAGGAGTAAGTGAAAATATTGAAGCGATAAGCATTGTTGATCGTTTTTTAGAACATGCTCGTATTTTCTACTTTTATGATGGAGGTAAAGAACACCTTTACTTATCTTCTGCTGATTTGATGACTCGTAACTTGAGCCTTCGTATAGAAACAGCTTTTCCTATCCTCGATAAAGACATCGCGAAGGAAGTTAAAAATTTCCTTCGCATCCAGCTAAAAGACAATGTCAAAGCTCGAATTATTGATGGAAAAAAGGATAGCCTTTACCGAAAAGATGGCTCCGACCTACCTGTTAGAGCACAGCTTGAAACCTATTATTACTTGAAACGGAAAAAAGAGAATGGCCTGTAACGTTGGCCTCAGTCGACAAGTTATGTCAGGTAAAGGTGTAGAGAACGTCCTAAATTATTTTCTCCCAATTTAACATTAAATCTCTCTACTTTCTATCCTCTACCACTCCTATTCTCTTCATTTCCTCAACACTTACAACGCGTGAAAACGAAATCACACAAAAAAGACAAAGTAAATGTAGTCACCTTGGGTTGTTCCAAAAATTTGGTCGATTCCGAAGTACTCATGACACAGCTAAAGCACAATGATTTTGATGTCGTTCATGACGGAAGTATGGACGACCAGCCCAATATTGTCGTCGTAAATACTTGTGGTTTCATTGATCGAGCCAAGGAAGAATCGATCAACACGATACTAGAGTATGCTGCGGTAAAAACAAAAGGAGACATTGACAAACTCTACGTCACAGGTTGTTTATCTCAGCGTTATAAGGATGAATTGGAAGAAGAAATTCCTGAAGTGGATGCCTATTTCGGCACGCTTGAACTGCCTTCTCTACTGGCCAGACTTAATGCTGACTATAAGCATGAATTGCTAGGGGAACGTGTTTTGAGTACGCCCATGCATTTCGCCTATCTCAAAATATCGGAAGGCTGCAACCGTACTTGCTCTTTTTGCGCTATACCTTTGATGCGAGGCAAGCACGTCTCTAAAACCATAGAAAACCTTGTCAAAGAAGCGAAATACCTAGCTAAGAATGGTGTAAAAGAATTAATGCTCATTGCTCAAGAACTGACTTACTATGGTTTAGACATTTATAAAGAGCGAAAACTTGCGGAACTACTCCACGCTTTAGCTCAAGTAGAAGGGATTGACTGGATACGCCTGCACTACGCTTACCCTAGCAAATTCCCTAGGGATATCTTTACGGCGATGAAGGCAGAGCCTAAGGTCTGCAACTATTTAGATATTCCGCTACAACATGCCAATAATGATGTCCTCAAACGTATGAGACGACAAATCACACAAGAGGAAACCAAGGATTTGATTCAATATGCAAGAACAACCGTCCCCGGTATTACCATCCGAACGACCCTACTGGTTGGTTTTCCTGGAGAAACCGAAGAAGAATTCGAAGATTTATGCGAATTTGTACGAGAAATGAAATTTGATCGCGTAGGCGTTTTTACTTATTCTCACGAAGAAAACACCTCTGCTCATCTCCTTGAAGACGATGTTCCTGAAACGTTAAAACAAGAACGAGCTTCACGCATCATGGAGATTCAACAAGACATCTCTCTAGAAAAAAACGAAGAGAAAATAGGCAAAACCTTTAAAGTCCTTTTCGACCGCTTAGAAGGAGGCTACTTCGTAGGCCGAACAGAAGCCGACTCTCCCGAAGTCGACAATGAAGTACTGGTAAATTCACAAGAAAACTATGTGCGGATTGGCGATTTTGCAGAAGTGGAGATTATGGAAGCGAGGGAGTATGATCTTATGGGGAGAGTAGTGGGGAAAAATTAAGCCTGTAACGTTGGCTTTAGCCGATAAGTTGCGTTATTTTAAAGTACAGAATATTTCTTAACTTTTTTCTGGTAACATGAGTTCAAAAAATGAAAAACCAACTACCAATGAATTGAGAGCCTTCGTAGTCGAAGAGAGTTCAAATCTTTCTACTTTGGCAACAA
>JAHDHB010000238.1:0-3273 GCA_020631545.1 Saprospiraceae bacterium
AAGACTCCAACACTCTATCCTCCAATGCAGGAGACACCCCAAACAACACCTACATCTGGTACAAAGACGGCATTCCACAAGATACTATCGTAGCAGATAGTACTTTTACGCCAACACAATCAGGCTATTATAACTGCCGTGTAGAAAATGCCATCGTCACTAGACCTCAACAGTACACTTTATCTCTGGAGTGAAGTCGTGTATTTCTCTCCCTCTAGCAACTGCCTAGAAAGCGACTCCCTAGCCCTAGTAGAACTCTACAATGCCACCAATGGCCCAAACTGGATAAATACTTGGGATTTGAATACACCTGTGAGTACTTGGTATGGGGTGACTTTGAGTGGGGATGGCTGTGGAGTGACTTGTTTGGATTTAGATGGAGATGCGAATTGTTCAAGTAGCACCTCAGGAGGAAACGCTCTAAGCGGTAATTTAATAGATTTAAATCTTCCTAGCTTAACCTCCCTTTATCTTTCTAGAAATCAGCTAGCTGGTAGCATACCAAACTTCTCCAATATACCCAACATCACCTGTCTATATCTAATCTACAATCAATTATCTGGAATTGTTCCCAATTTCTCTAATTTACCTAACCTAAGCCGCCTTGCTTTAACCAACAACCAACTAAGTGGTAATATCCCAGATTTTTCCAATTTACCTAATCTTTATCAACTTTCTTTATTTGGAAATCTACTCAGCGGCAACATACCAAACTTCTCGAACTTACCTACACTCACACATCTTCATCTGGAGAATAACCAATTAAGCGGTAATATCCCAAACTTCTCGAATCTCCCCAATTTCTTACAGTGCCAATTACATGGCAATCAACTAAATGGAAATGTTCCTAGTTTTTTCAATTCACAAAATCTAGTACGCCTTACACTACACAATAATCAACTAAGTAGTAACATTCCTGATTTCTCTAATTTCACTCAGCTAACCGACTTCTATTTACATAACAACCAAGTCCACTTCGACAATTTAATACTCAACTTAGGCAGTAATTTAACAATTCCGAATTTCCGCTATGCCCCCCAAGATTCCATTCTTACCATTTCTAACAACACTATCCTCTCCGTAAACGCAGGAGACACCCCAAACAACACCTACATCTGGTACAAAGACGGCATCCCCCAAGACACCATCCTAGCAGACAGCACCTTTATACCAACACAATCAGGCTATTACAACTGTCGCGTAGAGAATGCTATCGTCACAAGACCACAGCTATACCAAGAACTCTACCTCTGGAGTGAAGTCGTTTATTTCGATGCCTCTAGCTGCAATATCACAGCAGCCTACACCATTCCTAGCCAAAGTTGTACAAGTACTTCCCTTACCTTCACCAACACCTCCACAGGAGCAATAAACTATGAATGGCAAATCGATGGCAGCACCGTATCTACTGCTAATGATCTCACTTACAGCTTTCCCGATGCAGGAAATTACACCATAAGCCTTATAGCAAATGATGGCGGTACTTGCACAGATACTTATACCCAAGTAATACCCATTGGAGCAAGTGTCTTACAGCTTAATCCTGAGCCTATTGTAGAAGTTTGTGGGGATAGTGCTGTTTTGGATGCTGGTTTGGCAGGAATGGGAACTTATCTCTGGGATTTTGGCGGCACTCTAGTAGGAACTACCCAAAGCATTATAGCAATAGAATCAGGCATTTACACCGTTGCTGTAGAAGACTATTGTGGCAATGTAGCCAGCGCATCCATTGATGTGATTTTAAACGGAGACTGCATCTGGCCAGGCGATTTTAATAATGATGGCATTGTCAATATTTTCGACTTATTCTCCCACGGTATGGCCTTTGGCAATCCTGGCCCTACTCGCCCCAATGCTTCTTTTAATTGGGAAGCGCAGTTTTGTGATGATTGGCCGACTAGCGATTCTGGACTTAATGATAAATACTGCGATGGAGATGGAAATGGTCTTATAGAAACACCTGACAATGATGCTATTATTCAGAATTATGGAAATACACATCCGACTAGTAATACCGCTGCAAACCTTGCTTTCAATAACAATATCCGCATTCGCCCTAAAATAATCAAATCTCAGGGTACAGATAGCACCCGTTTTGTAGCTATGGAAATTGAGCAGCGAGGAGGTGGCCCTGTAGAGATTTATTCCCTTGGCTTTAAATACCTCTACACAGGCGGTTATAGCGCAGTCGCTCAGTTTGACAATTCTGTTTTGGGGACAGAAGGTACAGAAATCATTGGCCTTAGCAAAGACTTTGAAGGTCAGTATATTGAGATGGCCATCACCCGCATTGATGGCGTCAATCAAATGGTAGAAGGACCTGTTATTCATACTGTTGTTACCTTGCATGATCTGCCTGTAGGACAGGTGCGGTCTAGAATTCGAAATCCTAGGATTATGCGGAATGATGGGCAGGAAATCGCTGTGAGTAGCTATTTGATGAATGCTTTTTATCCAGGCAGCAATGATTCTACTTACGTCATCAACGGCAACAACAATGCTCAAAGTCCTGTAGAATTTTACATCAATGCCCTTCCTTTCACTTGCACCGAAATGGCTGAAGCAGAAGTTTTTGCCTTAGAAGGTAGTGCTCCCTTCACCTACCAGTGGGGGAATGGCGAAACGACCGCTCTAGTCACAGGTCTAGGCGCTGGTACCCACTATGTAACCGTGACGGATGCGAATGGTGAATACCGCGACGGTTACATCTACGTAGGTGAAGAAGAAAGCTTCCAAGTCACCGTACAAACCACCGATGCCTCTAACAATCAAGCCAGTGGCACAGCAACGATGTTGGGCGATATTGATAATGCCAGCTTTTTGTGGAGTGATGGACAGACGACGGCTACCGCCACAGGTCTAGCAGAGGGCAACTACACTGTAACCGTTTCCAATACAACAGGCTGCACAGAAGTTCTTGATTTTGAAATCTTTGGTGACCGTGTAAACGTACAAATCAAAGCTTTCTTACAAGGAAATTACAACAGTAATACGGCAAGAATGAGCGATGAATTGCGCCAAAACAGTTTCATCCCTACGACTTCCCCTTACAACACAGGGGCTTTCCTCAGCATTGATGTATTCAGTACACTTGGCGATAATGCGATAATTGATTGGGTACAAGTGGAATTGCGCGATAAAAATGACCCAACGGTGGTGATAGCTCTACAAGATGCCTTATTACAACGTGATGGGCATGTCGTAGCCTTGGACGGCTCCCTTGAGAAAATGTCCGATTTGTACCGTTCTAAACCATCGCAATCACTTGGCTGT
>JAHDHB010000238.1:3283-9470 GCA_020631545.1 Saprospiraceae bacterium
TGGACGGTGTTTCTCCATTGACTTTTGAAAATGTAGCTACCGATTTGTACTATATCGTTCTAAACCATCGCAATCACTTGGCTGTAATGTCGTTAGAAGCAATTGTTCTAAGTAAATCCCTAGGGGAAATGGTCGATTTCACCACCGAAAATGCTTTTGGAACAACTCCTATGTATGTTTTTCCAGATGGCACAACGGCTTTACGTTCAGGTGATACAGATGGAAATAACACAGTGAATGCGGCAGATCGTAGCAATGCATGGAATGAACGGAACCAATCGGGCTACTTAGATGCGGATTGTAACTTGGACGGCAGTGTCAATGCAGCGGATCGGAGCATTACTTGGAATAACCGAAACAAGGAAACACAAGTACCTTAAATGTTTTCGACGCTATCGCTTGAAAAGACAATCTGGCATAGGACTTTTTATTTTTTGGTTAAAAAAATTATCGTGAACTTTCTAGACCTGTATCTAGCTCAAAGTTTTTCGAAGGAATTAGGTGTTTTTCCCAAAAGAAGAAGACGTTCTCGGTGAGCATTTGGGAGGCACGGTTTGCTTTTTCTGTAGCCCCGAATGAATTCGAAATTTGTCCCCCGAATGAATTCGGGGCTACAGAAAAACCCTATACGAGAACAAGGAAAATCTTTTTAAGATTTCCTAAGCACTTTTTTACCAGTTACTCTTTGCCTTCATTATAAGGAAGGAACCATGATGCTTTGTGAAAGGATCCCCCTTCTGATTCTGTAAAAGAGTGAGGAAAGTTATCCTTCCACAAAGCATTTTGAGTTGAACCAAAGTTTGCTCAATTATAACAAATCTGACAGTGATACTCAAGCATTCGCATCAATAAAAGCGAACTCTTCCGCCAAAGTTTTCTTTGTAGCATCAGCAACAAAATTAGCAATCATTCTACCAACTAATGGAACATTGCATTCAATGCTTGTGGTAGCTACCAAGGTGCTCCCACCTCCTGCTTTGGGGCTTATCAAAAACTCCCCTACAATATTTGCAGGTAGGCCAGAAACATCAACATCAGCATAGCTTTCATAAGAGCCGTCAGCATTCATCTTCCAGATTTCTGCTTGGATTACTCGACTCATTGGGCTAATAAATTTTTGCATGGGGCCAGGTACATCGGCAGGTACTTCGTGTTCTATATTTAAGGTAACTTCATCTCCTGTTCTGGAAGTTATTTCGAAATTGATATTCTGAGAGCCAAGTGCCGTTAATCTTTTGTTGGTAAAGTCTTTATCGATATAACATTCGAAAATCGTCTTAGCATCTTGTATAAAATGGTGGGTTATTTTTACTTGCATGGGTTCGTTGAAATGTTTGGATTACAATAATGAAAATAAAGCTCGTACAGGTGCTGTGAAAATACGAAAAAACATTATCTGCTTGCTAATTTATAGGTAATTATTCAAAAATCGATATTCTAACCTACGTTTCGCCCAAGTCCTTGGCTATTGGGTTATTGTGTTGTGTTCCAAAATTGCGTACCTTTGAGGTTTCTCTCCCTATCTAATCTACAACAAAATAAAATCACTATGAGAAAACTAAGCTACATCACTATTCTTGTATTAATGACCAATTACCTGATGGCTCAAGTCAGTATTACCTCCGACAATTCACTTCCAGATGCTTCCGCCATGCTTGATGTAAAAAGCACAGCAAAAGGGATGTTAGTCCCGCGTATGACTACTGTTCAACGAGACGCCATTGCCACGCCAGCCACTGGTTTACTTGTCTTTGTGACAGACACCAATAGCTTTTGGTATTACAACGGAACGGCTTGGATAGACCTGCTCGCGGGTTCTATTACGTTTATACAAGATGCAGATATGGACACCAAAATCCAAGTGGAAGAAAACCCCGATGAGGATATCATCCGCTTAGACATAGGCGGTACCGAAGCCGCCCAGTTCACCAAAAATGCCAATGGCGATTTAATGCTAATTCCCAGTTCCACAAATGTGTTCATCGGCACAAGCTCAGGAAACGCCAACACAGGTGACTCCAATGTGTTCATTGGTAAGGAAGCAGCTAGATTAAATACTACAGGCAGAAGAAACACTGTTGTAGGTAGCCAAGCAGGTTTTTCACTTCTGGACGGTACCAACAATGTCTATATGGGTACTATCGCTGGACGAGATAATGCGAGTGGCTCTAGAAATGTAGGACTAGGAGATGGGGCTGGGGCTGGAGCCACTGGAAATAGTAATACCTGTGTCGGCACATCTGCAGGTACTAGTGCTGCAGGAAGTAATAATGTATTAATAGGTGATTCTGCTGGAGCAAACAATACAGCAGGCAACACCAATGTCATGCTTGGCATTGGGGCTGGGCTGGGTTCTTCAGGAAGTAATAATGTCTTTATAGGATATTTCGCGGGCACTTCTGAAACGGGAGACAATACGCTTTATATCGACAATTCTGGGGCGGCAACACCACTCATTTATGGTGAATTTGACAATCGAGTGCTACGTGTGGATGGCTCCTTGACAGCCACTGGTATTGCCTACCCCAATGCAGGAATAAATTTTCCAAATTCCTTTGGTCCAGATGCTGCCTACGTAGGAAACACGGGCAACTCTATCTCTTTCGGGCACTCTGGCTCTAGTGAAGACTTCCTTGGCTATGCGACCAACAATTTCTATTTCCGCGATAGCCCAGGAGGCGGAGATGCGGCGCAGCCTAACGTATATGCACAAGGCTTCCTAAACTACTCCAGCGGTCGTTGGAAGCACAATATCAAAGACTTGAACAATGGCTTGGCCGTAATCAAACAACTACGCGGCGTCTCTTACACTTGGAACCAAGACCATGGTGGAGCCAATGATTTTGGCTTTATCGCCGAAGAAATACACGAAATTCTACCTCAGATCGCACCAAAAAACCCAAATGGCCAAATCGAAGGAGTAGAATACGGCAAACTCACGCCTTATCTCGTAGAGGCCATCAAGGAACAGCAAACCATCATTGAGCAACAAAGCGCTGAAATAAAGGAGCTAAAAGCACTGTATGAGGCTATTTTAAAGCGTATGGAATAGGAAAGCACCATCTTAGGAAAAGCCTGCGGTCGGACACGGCTGTTAGCGTTTCTACATAAGTAATATTGCCATCAGCACGGAAATTACGGTCTGTGCGAATGCTAAGGAAGGGCGGAAGAATGAATGTACATTTATTCTTCCCTCGTTCCTTAGCTACTGGGTCTTTCTGAATCGCGAGAGAATTATCAATAATTGAACAAACGCACTCAACTAAAACATTTGCAGAGGACTCAGGATCGTTGGCTTTAGCCGATGACACCCAAATTTGCTAATGCAAATTTAATTTTTTTTACCATCAGCTAAAGCAGACGATCCTAAGATTCTGCTTCTCTTAAGATTTGGGGGGACACACTCACTCCCACTCCCACACACACTCTCACACTATTTTGCTGCGGTAGCAAGCAAAATCTTTAGCAGCTTAGGCAAGGATTCGCTATCGATGAAATATTCATAATACCCCTCTGATTATCAGGAGTAGGGAAATATTCTAACTCAAGTGTTGATATTTTCATTTTTTACTACAATTGCTCTAATAATTTAATACCATCTTTTCTAAACTCATATTCAGAAGAATTAGAAATACTCCTCAACAATTTCTTACACTCCTCCACATCACCCTTCCCTAAATAAGTCAAAGCCTGATACCACACTCCTGGGTTCTTATTCGGTAATAACGCCTCATCAACCTCCAACTCCTTGAAAACCGACATCGCCTCATCCCATTCGCCCAATTGCCAGTGGCAGAAGCCTTTGCGCTCTAGCCACTGCCATTTCATCTCCTCCTCTGCCTGAGTAAATTGTTTTTCCGCCTCTGCTAAAGCCCCTTTAAAATCCTTATTTTCAAATAATTCACTAAAACTATCTTTCGCACGAGTATCTAAATCGAAAATCTCTTTTTGATAAATATCTCGTGAAGTATCGGCAAACATCGTTGAAGGTGTAGGGCGCTCCCATAACCAAAACCCTACTATTGCAAGCAATAAAACCGCTGCTACAGCAGCCACCATACGCAAAAGCACTCGCCGCCCTACAAGTCTATCTTCTTTACCAGAAGACGCAGAAAGTTTGAGCATTAATTCTTTCTTCCATGATTTTCTCATTTCCTCCTTCACAACACGCCTTGCGAGTAGGTATCTTGTAAATATTTCTGCAAAAGCCTTATCCGTTTCCAGTCGATCATCCACTATATTTTGCTCCTCTTCACTCAATTCGCCTCTAAGATATTGCTCTGCCGTCTCGTATATTTTATAGTTTTCCATTTTTTAATTTTTACAGTTTTAATTCGAATGAATTCAGGGTCTACAGATTCTCGCTGTAACGTTCATTCTCCACTCTCAACTAGTGGCGTTCAGAAAAATAATTTCGGAGTAATGTCTCGTGAAATTTTCGCCAATGAGGGCTATGTGACCTATGTAAAGTTATACGCCTATGTGTTCCTATTCGTCCAAACGGTCTATGTTTCTACTGTGAACTATGTGGTTAAAATACGCCATGTCAACCACATAGGCCACAATAGGCACATAGTTTTTGACGACATTGACGATTTAGGACACAAAGGCGCAAAGCTTTTCATAGTTCACATAGGACGAAATGGACGAATTTTGTACTAAAATTTTCTTCGAAATCTTTTTCTGAACACTCCTAATTCTCCACTAAATCCCCCCCTCCAGATTCACCAATTTATCCATACACCGCATTTTCGTCGTACGTACCGAGCGATCCGTTTTGTAGCCGAGTGATTTTGCAATTTCCTTAGCGGAATAGCCTCTAGACCAAGCTGTTAAAATCTCTTTACACTTCTTCCCCAAGCGCGCAAAAGCCTGGTACATTTCCGCCACCAATTCCTTCTGTATCAAAGCATTCACCACATTAGTCGCCCTACTCGAAAGCCGCTCCCAATCTTCCATCCCTTCCGTTAGGTGTACCTGCATCCTATTAGTCGAGTTTTTCCGCGCAGCGTCAACACATTTATTATGGAAAATGCGGTAAAAAAACGTTTTCAAACCCGCATCCGCACGAAACCGTCCATCGGCAATCTTCTCCACCAACACCATAAAAGCATCACAATAAGTACTTTTGACCTCATCCTCCTTCAAAGCATGTTTTTGCCCTCCTTCCCTTATAAAATAACGGTATTGCTCAAAAAGCACAGATTCCCAACGTTGCCGCTGCAAGCCTCCTGCCTGTATGCCTACTATTATTTCCTTGTCGTTTTTCATCATAACTATTTTTCTGTGACGCTGTTAGGCGGTGATTTTGTGGGGACAGTCAGAGTATGATAGCCAGCTCACAAGGCCAGCTCGCAATCATAACCTGACGCTTCCATTTTTTGTAGCATAGCGATCAATTCCTTTTCGCTCAAAAAACGCTTCAAATGTACAGCAAATTCAACAAAAAACTACGTCAAAACCTCCATCCCCAAAGCTAAGATGCCTGTATGCTCAACTCTTCCAGAAAAAAACAGATTTTTTTATACAAACATTTATCCCTAATCTATCCTAATTTCACTTTGTTTATCAGACACTTAACAACAGCAAAAACAAAACCTCTAATACATTAAGCTTCTTCCCATTCAATTTTCTAAAGAAAATGTTGACGCCCACAATTTTTTCTTCGACTAATGGGGCAAACCGAATATTCGGATAATCTTTCTACAACTTTTATCACTATGAAAAAAATCATCTTATTTACAATTTGCTTTTTGTCGCTCTCAGTCTGTGGCGTTTGGGGGCAGACGGGGAATACTAGGTATGGGGATAATGCTGGGAGTAGTATTACTACGGGAGATTATAACTCATTTTTTGGCTTAAATACAGGAACATTCACCACAACTGGATACAATAATACCTTTACAGGGGCAAATGCAGGGCTTTACAACTCAACTGGATATATAAACACCTTTATGGGGAAAAATGCGGGTTACTATAATACAGAGGGATATGCCAATTCATTTTTTGGCAATAGTGCTGGGGCTAATAATACGATAGGTTATTACAATTCCTTTTTCGGCGCAAGTGCTGGAAGCCTAAACAGTACAGGAATAAATAATACATTTGTTGGCGTTTCTGCTGGTTATTTAAACACAGAAGGTAGTTATAACTCATTTTTCGGAAGCTCATCTGGATACGCTAATAC
>JAHDHB010000239.1 GCA_020631545.1 Saprospiraceae bacterium
AATAAATAAGGGGAATGATATTGTAGAGGGTAGAAAGTAGAGGGTAAAGAGACTGTCCATTTACTGGGATATTTGATTTTTCTCCGAAAAATCGAAAAGTCTTTTTACGCTCTACGCTCTACCCTCTACTTTTTGTCAGTGAACGTTAAAGGTCAATCCTTATATCTTCCTGATTTTCATCTGCATCTTTAAGAAGCTCCCCCGTAGTGTCTTTGATTAGGCGGGTGCCGTCATAAATTTTGAAATAAATATCAGGTTTTTCATGGAATCCCCAATTCGCGAAATCGGCTTTGTTGAAGCTAATTTCAAATTCTCCTTTAGCATTGGTCGTTGTACTTCCTAGCTTATCATCCGCTTTGATTATATCCTTATCGTATGCCTCTACTTGTAATCCCACAGCAGGAGCACCGTCTTGGTGTATTTGACCGTATAAGGTATATAGTTTCCCATCGGAAGAGATTGTCAAGGCTGCTCTAGGAGTTCCTTCATTGACCGCAGGGCAGAGAGGGGCAGTGTCCAAGCAGTCCGCACGTTCCGATTCCGCTCGTTGTTCTTCTCCGAAATCTCTTCCACCTGATTTTACCACAAAACCGAAATAGCTCCAATACTTTAAGAAGGTCTGATAAGTCGTATGATTTCCATCAAAATGGTCTGGATTTTCACCGTGCAACCATTTCGTATTGCTAGAAGCATCTTCAGGAATATTAAGATTCGTACTACGGAACCAATTTATAGGAGTTAGTAAAGGTTTATCACCATCTCTAGGCGTTGCATTGAGAACAATATCAGGTCGTTGTGCTGCCCAGAAGTCCGTATTGCAAGACCAGAAATCTCCGTGCCAAGGTACAGACATATAGCCTGCTAAAGAGCCTGGAGTAATTTGACCAATCGACTCTCCTTCGTACATGATTTCATCGGTAAAACGGAAAGGCTCACAAAAATATTCGGGTAAATCTACATAATACGTTAATTCAATTCCTGGATGAAAACCGCCACCTACTGTAAGATCTAATGCTCCAAAATCAAGCATTTTGGGTTGCTCTGCTAGTGGGTAAGCATCAAGAGGACGAGGAACCGTTATCGATCCTTTTACAAAATCACCATTCACCCATTTTTGAAATTTGGCTAATTGATGGCGAGTAAGACTGAGCCATTGATTCGGATATTCAGTACCGTTAAAGATATTCTCATCAGCCGAGCCGCCAGTTCCTGCCAAGTGAGGCATCAAACTGCCGCGCTGATTTTTTTGTACGGGAACAATGGTCTGTTCTCCTTTCACTATTGAATTTGGGAAATCCATAGGAGGTGGAGGAACATTCGTCAACCATCCCGCAGGGCGAATTAAATTGAACACAAATACCCGAGCAAAATTGTTAGCTTCACTAGTATCCGATATTCCCTGCAAGTATCTTCCTCGAAGAAAATCACCGTTTGTACCTGGGCCGTGGCCATTAAAAGCGGGTTGATTGACCCAAGCATAGTCCGTTACGGTCTTGAGTACAGGATAGATGTCTCGGAAAAAACTGACCGTCTCAAAACTGGTTATGGTTGGATAGCTTTGTTCGGTTGATCTTATGATTGCTTCAAAAGTAAAGGGGGGCTCTTGCTCTACTGTTTTTTTATGATCTACGACATGTAGAAGTGGGGCTTTTGCTCCTAAAAATAAAACTCTTCCTCCATTTTCAGGAAGTGACGATAGTAAATAATATAATTTTCCATTAAAAGCAGTGATAGCAGGAGATTGATCACTAAGGACTGATATTCTTATTTGCTTAAAATGATAAACAAACTTGGGCGTTGTATCCGTAGAGCTTGGATCTAGTGGGATTTGTGGTGCGAAATTATTCCAAGAATCAATCCAAGAACTGCCATCATTGGCTGTAAAAGCATAGTAGAGACGCCCGTCGAAAACAGTTATGGAGGGCGCAAGTGTACTTGTAGGAGCAGATTGCCCGACGGGTTGTAGATTTAGCTGATTAATGACCGAAGAAGAAAAAACGGCCAAATAATGAGCACCAGAAGTATCCGTTAGGGCTAAATACAGGTTTCCGCCATAAGCCGCTAAGGATACCGATAGATTGGTTGCAATATCGGTAGTTTCAAATCCATTCGAAGTCGCAAGCATTAAGTTTTGCTCTACAAATGTTGACTGAGAAAAATCACCGTCACTAGACGAGGTGGCTACATAAATTTTGTTGGTCTGGTGTTCGACGACTACGTAGTATAACAGGCCATTAAAGACGGCAAGTGCTGGGCTTACGGTAGTTCGGATAATGTTGGTACCTACTTGAATAAAATCAAAAGTTCCATTTTCATCTTGTGCAGAAGCGATAAGATTACCAGCACTTCCAGATACTCCGCAATATAATTCACCATTGAAACTAGCCAATGCTGGAGCAGATGTACTGCCTGTGGAATCAACTATAGTACGGCTGTTAAAATTTCTTGCTTTTCCAGTTTTGGAATCATAAAGATTGACGGCTCCATTTTGTCCTACGATAGCAATATCAATATTACCAGCATTGGGGTCGGCTTCTGGGAAAATATTTAGCTGTAAATCTAGTATGGAGACGACGTTCCTCATGGAAGGAACATACTTCGGAGGCGCTACAGAAATCCATCCCCGCTTGTTTTTGGGAGCTAAGGTATAAGGAGCACCAGCACTTGGCGTTATGGTCTGTGTGTCATTGGTTGTCAAGGTGATAGTCGCTCCACTGCTATTAAGGAAGCTGACGGATGCATGTACTGAGCCTCCAGCCGTATCATCGTACCAACCCGGGTTATTGAAGTAAAGATTTCCATTAGAATTGGGATCTGAATTTAGCTGTCCTGACTCAGACCCCGAGGTATAAGATCCTGGACCTTTCTGGATTATCGTAGCAGGGTTGGTCAAAGAAGCTGCCTCCCCTCTTCCGCCAACTATCACGAGTCGTCCTGCATGGTCAGTTTCTAATTGACCAATATAAACATCTTTCTCCAAGTATTCAACCATTGTATTTCCTGATGCGCCGTAAGATTCAATGAAATTACTAGTAGGAATAGGGATGTTTTTTTCGCCTGGTTGTGAAATGCCTTGAAATATGGTTCCGATGAGTTCGACAGGGGTAATGTTAGCACCTGAAACTTGTTTAGCTCCTGGGTCTATGATCAACTGTGTTCGTTGGTCAGGTGATAAGGTAGACTGAACGCCTGGGTTTCTCAATTGTGAAGATTTGAAACCAAATTTGCCTTGAAAAGCATAGTTCGCTGCCTTTTTGTTCAGCATATGTACATCCCAAGCTAAAGACATTTGATTTGGTCCAGAGGGATCATGCACAAATTCGATGATGGCTTCTCCTGCCTCATTATAACCATAAACACGGAAACGTGCCGACATGGGTTTTACACGTCCTTGACTATCTTTATACTGTTGTTCAGAAGGCTTTTTATCTTTTCCCGATGGCATAGGAGGAATTCCAGGCGCTTCAGGGCCAATGAAAGATTCAGGACTGTTACCTACCCGAGCCATTCCGATGCCGGGAGATACTTTGATATATTTGACTTGATCGATTATAGACATAAGTGTTTGCTTTAGTGTTTGGGGCACTCCGAAAAGGCTTTTCTTCAAAATACGATGTAAGATTTTAGCAGTATGATTTTTATTACTTACTAGCAAATAATAAATTACGTTTTGGCGTTTTCATACACTTGTACCATGTATCGAATTTTTATGAAGTTGTATTTTTCGGCGTACCCAATGTTTTAAATGGTGGGTTAATTCTCTTGATCTGATTTTAGTAAGGCTTGGTTTACCGCGTCGGGTGTTCCATCAAAAGGAGCATTCACAGAAATAAAGCTGAAATCACCTTTTTGAGCATTACCATGGCATCCTTTGCAACCCCCTGAGATAAAAAGCTTTCTCCCTTTCCGTACATTGACAGCTCTAGGGTCAATCGTTCCATTGTCATTGTCAAGTGTACCAGAGAAGCTTCTTAATACTTCATTCGTTTCTGTTACAATATTAGCAAGGAAAAAATCAGTAGTATCTTGATTATTAGTTGCTGGCCCTTGTATGCCGATCAATTTGTAATATTGCCAAACAGAATTGGGATCGGCTTCGCGAAATTCATTCTGAGCCAAAGTATTGATCGCTTTAGTCTGCTCTAAAATAGGATGCGGTCGATTTACAACATCCTGTTTGTTAGGGTTGACAATCGTATTGTCGTTTCGGTTGTAATAAGTAATGTCATTGTTGGCTTGCTCTCGATTCAGATTGTCAACCTGTTCGAAAGTAGCGAAAACGTAAGTCGGGATATTTGCTGTTTTGTGGATGATATGGAGGCCAACTAGGCCAATGGGAATATTATTTCCCGTAGTATCACTGGCTACTTGCTTGTAGTAAAAATCATTATTCCCCACTTCCCCAGGTAGTCCTTGTCGGTAATAGATAACAGGAGCTGTGATATAGCGACCGCTAGCATATTCCTCCCTAGTAAGTTGGCGCCAAGAAGCCTTGACTTCGATAGATCCTTCCGAACCACCAGCGACGCCATGTGGGAAGCAAATAATAGAGTCATTTCCACAAGGATATAAACCTCCAAGATTATCGTTTCCAATAGCTCGTTGGGTATAATCTAGTAAGTTATTTCGATTTACGGTATTATACAATTTTCGTTGTACAACATAGTCAAAATAGATTTCATTAGCCTTGGCTTCATAAATAACACGTCGAGGCGCACCGGGTAAAAAGCTATTGACAGAAGGGTTAGGGTATTGCTCTGCACCTGGGGCATTCGGATCTGCCGAAATAAATACTGTACACAAGTCAATCTCTGAAGTTTCATCCAGGTTATTAAATACCGTAGTCACATCTCGAAGCGGAGGGGCAGTAGGATTATCTAAATTGTAAATGGCATCTTGTCCTTCAATGCTATAATGATACTGTGGAGGCGTATTGAAGTTACTGTTAAATGTTGTCGTATCTTCTGGATAGATTTCAACACGATGTTTATACGTCTGCCATACTAGCGGACGATCAGGGAATTGCCCTGCATTTAGAAAATCATTGACATTCATGGAGGTATCGGGCTTACCTCGGGTATAGCTCGTCGTATTGTAATTGGAAGGCCAGTTAAGCGCGATAAATTCTTTCCAAGCAAAAATAGCTAATTCGCGTTGACTTGGATTGTCTGAACTAACGTCATGCGGTACTTTCCAAGCATCTGGGCAAAGAAAAAGGCAGGAGTCAGTTTCTGCAATGTCTTCCGTTGTCGAATTTGTAATCGTATCACAGTTTGTTAGGACGGTGATACTTGAAATGATCAAACACGAAATTATCGTCAGATTTCGTGAATGTTTAATAGAATGGAAAAAGGGAAGTTTCATTCTCATAATGGTTAAGTTCTTTAAAGTTTGTGAATATTTGTAGGGAAATTCTTGAAATATAAAGCTTAAAATATATTGATATTGAAGGTGTTTGGTTGAGATGGTTCATTTTTGAGCATACTTCTCTCCTAAAAGAGATAGCACGGTCTTCGAACCTCACTTCATCAAAAAATGACGGTATTACCCAAAAACTAATTTAGAGATGCTCCTATTTCCCTTGCTAAATGGCAAGGAAAAATAGATTTTAACGATTTTTTATACCTGAGGGAAATTGCTTGCTGTAAGTTTAGCAAACTACGGATTTAACTATTGCCGTACCTAGACAATAGGATATGTTGATGTGTACCTGAGAATGATTTCTCGCAATATAGGCGCTTTTCCTTGGAAAAGCAAGTAGATCCTTAATATTTGGATTTTTTGTTGAATATTTTTAAATTTCTTGGTGTCTTTGTACTAACGTGGCGAAGCCACTACCATGTAGAGCGTATAGAGTAGAAGGACTTTTTTTGATTTTCCTTTGGAAAATTAAACAGGAACTGAGGGAAAGTCCCTATACACTCTATTTTCTACTCCCGATAGCTATCGCGGACTACAAAGTTTTGGCAAGAGTTCAATGCTTAGTTACTAAGGAAGAAGCGAAAAACCATTGAGGAATTTTTATTTTTTAAGTTGGATGGAAGTTAGTATTATTTTTGAAGTCAGAGAGTTAGGTTGGTACTTGTGTGGTGTTGATTGAAAAAGATAAAAAAATAAACAGCTCGCGTAGGGGGTAGGCAAATTTCAAATGTCTAGTAGCCGAAATAGGGAATATACTTCTCTCTTTAACTTAACTAGAAAAAATAATTGACCATGATTAAAATGAAATTGAGTAGCCTAATGGCTTTAATGTGTGTTGTTTTGACTATCTTTTCTTCTTGTGAAAAAGAAAGCCTAGAAGAAATGACACCTCATAATGAAATGACGATGGAGGTTTCTGCTACCACTGCAAAGGTTCTAGGAAAAATGATGGATGATGAAGAGGATTGGGAAGATGAAGGTTGGGAGGAAGAAATTTGCTTTGACCTTGTTTACCCTATCCAGTTTTCGATGGCAGATGGAACGACGGCTACCGTAAATTCAGAAGCAGAATTAGAAGCACTCTTTGAAAACATGGACGAAACGGCTGAGCCTGAACTTCTTTTCCCTTTTGATATTGTATTTGAAGATGGTGAAGTCGTCACTATTGTTGATGAAGAGCGTGCTGAGGAGGCCATTTGGAGATGTTTTGAAGATGGTGATTGGGAAGACGAAGAAGGTGATTGTCCAGATGATGAGGAATGGGAGGAAGAAATTTGCTTTGACTTCGTTTACCCTATTCAATTGGTAGGAGAAGATGGAACTACCATTGACATAAATACGGAAGAAGATTGGGACGCTGTATTTGAAGATTTGGAAAACGCAGAGCAGGAGTTTGACATTGTATATCCGTTCGATATCATTTATGAAGATGGAACTACGGGCACGATTGCAGATGAAGAGGCTCTAGATGAAGCATTTTATACTTGTTATGAAAGGGAAGAGGATGAGGATGACGAAGATGAAGATGATGAGGGCGAGGGAGAAGGTGCTAGCGATACAACTGGTGGCCGTTTAGCCCAAGGAGGAAAGACATGGATAAATATTTTGCCTCGTCAGTAGTTATGAAGTTTTAGCTTTCCTTGAAAAAAGGGAAAAAATAACCTTCCAATTTTGCAGGCTAGACTTGTGAGTTTGCAAAAATTGGAAGGTTTAGGTTAATGAAGTTGAAATCTCGATAGCTAGCTATTGGAAATTGTCCTAGGTATACATACTTTTATTTTGTTGTTTAAATACGGAATTATAAGTAGAACCTTTGATTTGCAGTTGGTTGGGAAGTTTTTTTTTGACCGTTTTTCCGAAGGATAAAAATACACGTTTTTCACGTTTAATTCTCGCTAAACGGAAACGCCTAATTCCTAAACTGGCAAAGCCAGAACTAAGTATAGGGTAGAAAGTATTCCGCGATAGGGATCGGGAGTAGAATGATTTGACGGTAAGTCCTTATACTCCCGATCCCTATCGCGGAATACCCTCTACTCTCTACAAACTATCGTTTAGCCCCAAAAACTTAACTAATGGCGTAGCCGTCCTATGTCTTTTGTCTTTTGTCAACATGTCTTTCAAGCGAAGCATCGAATAAGCTCAAATACTAATAACTGCATACATGAATAATACCTTAGAATCCGTTGAAAAAGAGTGGCTAACAGCTCTTAAAAATGGCAGCCAACAAGGACTGAAGAAAATCTTCAATCAGTACTACAAGTATCTTCTTGTGACGGCAAACCATTATGTAGCGGATACGGAAAAGGCAAAAGATATTGTGCAAGATGTGTTCTTCGAACTGTGGAAAAAGCGGGAACATTTACAAGTAAACACTTCGTTAAAAGCATATTTGCGGAAAGCTGCGGTCAATCGTTCTTTAAACTATATCAAAAGTCAGAAACGGTTTCATTTTGGAGATGAAGCTATTGAAATGAATCTTATGGATAGAGAGGAAAGAGCCGATCAAGTACTAGAAGCCTCTGATTTACAACAAGTCGTTAATAGAGCAGTGGATAGTTTGCCGGAGCGCTGTCGCTTGGTTTACTTGTTGAGTAGGAAGGAGCACTTGTCGCATAAAAAAATTTCGGAACAGTTGGATATCTCCTTGAAAACTATTGAAAATCAAATGACGAAAGCCTTAAAGGTTATTCGCCAATCGGTAGAAGCATATGGAATTGGAAGTCTTCTAGCCATTTTCTCCTACTACAGTCTTACAGCTAAACAAGCTATTTTACCGTTACTTTTATCAATCGCTTAAATTGGCAAACATGGGTAGAGACCTTTACATATTATTGATTTATAAAAAAATGAAAGGCGAGATCTCTTCAGAAGAAAAGACGCTTCTTTCAAGATGGCTTTCAGAGAATCCTGAACATCAGGAGCTAGAGCTTAAGTTGCAAGCAGATTGGGCAAAAGGTGAAAACTATGAACCCAATATCTCCGTGAATTTGGAAGAGGAGTTTTCTTTTTTAGAAGCAAGGATAAATGCGCATGAAAAGCAGGAGAAAGAGGCTCGAATCGTGCCAATTTCCTCAAATAAGCATAAATGGTGGGCGCTAGCTGCTTCAGTCGCGATTTTAATCTTCGCAGGTGTAGGAATATGGAATTGGAAGATGTCCAAAGAGGTTTGGAAAATTGCACTAACGGAGGAATTGAAGGGGGAGTCCATTCAATTAGCCGATGGAACGAAGGTATTTTTAAATGAAAATTCTCGCTTAGAATATCCTGTAGAATTCGATGGAAATGAGCGCGTTGTACGCTTACAGGGTGAAGCTTATTTTGAAGTAACAAAAGATGTGAAGAAGCCTTTTATCGTAGAAACAGGGAATACGGTTACTAGGGTATTAGGGACTTCCTTCAACCTCAAAGCCTATGAAAATGAGGCCTTTCCTAGGACGAAAATCACCTTATTGACGGGGAGTGTATATTTTGAAGACAAAGGAAAAAAGCAACAGGTTCAGCTCATGCCAAGTCAAAGCGTAGCCTATGACCCTGTACAGAAAAGGATGGGGCGTATAAAATATAGTACTAAAAATGCCAACTTTTGGCATACCAATGTCTTGAAGTTTAGGGATGAGTATTTGGAGGATGTGCTTTTCGATTTGGAAACCCATTTCGGTGTAGAGATTGTTTTTCCAACGCAAAAGATAGGGGGCTGTCGTTTTAACGGACGCTATGAAAATCAAGCTGTCCATAAGATTTTAGGTCTTATTGCAAAAACTTATGGCGCTGAATTAAAAGAAACAGCGGAAGGAACATTTGAGCTAGTGGGAGGACAGTGTAAGTAGTTGATAGGCTAGTGGAAAGTGCTACTTTTGATGATGATTTGGATGGCACGACTCAAAAAAAATCCTTATCTTTATACTATGCAAAAGTTACCATTAGGTCTACAGAGTTTTAAAAAAATACGTAAGCAAGATTATCTTTATGTAGATAAAACGGAACAGCTTTTTAAGCTTATACAAACAGGGA
>JAHDHB010000240.1 GCA_020631545.1 Saprospiraceae bacterium
AAATTAAGCCTGAAAATTAATCGAACTCAGGTTATTTGTTTAAAAATTCAAAAACATCTTTAAGGGAACAGGGTATTTATCTTCGTAAGAGACAGGGACTTTAACGCTTACACCTGCTTTTACGGTGAGGGTTCCGTCTACTTTCACCTTTATTTCTCTTGTGGTCAGCATTTCAGCAATAGTAGGTTTAACTCCTTTGAAAACTTCCATTAGAGGAATATCGAAAGCCATGGGCAAGGAAAATTCTGAATTGGCTTTCATGGTAGCTTGTAAGGGTTGTGTGATGTGAGTTACCTTTTTCCCGTCTACAAAAACATCAAAATCCATCTCCGTGATGTCAAGGCCAAACCCATTAGGATTAAACAACAATGCATTACCCAACATATTGACATGCACATCTTTATCGACGTGAATGGATTCAAATTTAACATTCGTCATCTTACGAAATTCGGGAGTTTCTGGTTTTTCGCAGGATGAAAACGTGCTGATAATCAATAGAAACATGAAAGAACATGAAAAAGAGAATAAAAACGATAAGTTTTTCATTATAAATGACTTAGAAGCAATGATGGAATAACTAAACCGCAAAAATAAATAATACTTTCGATTCTTCCAAACGTTTGTTTTTCAATATGTTTTGTGATAAGATCAAGGAGGTATCTACCTTTGATTGGGCTCGGTTTTTTTTGCTAAAGGAGCGGTTTTTTAGTGTAGAGGAGTCCCATTGGAGTTCTATCAGGCGGTGATTGCCCTCGCAAAATCCTCCCACAGCGTGACGCTTCTCCTAATTCTTTTGTTCTTTTTTACTTTCAATAGCTCGAAAATTGTCTTTTGCCCTATGTCCTTTGTCAACATATCTTTTCAAGCAATAGCGTAGAAAACTCCTTAGAGGTTTTCGCACTAGATTTACCTATTTTTAAGGACAGTTTGGGAAAGCTGAACAAAAAAGGGTATTTTTGCGGCAGATTTCCAAATTGAGAAAAAATATCAAATTCATGGATAATATTTTGAAAGACCTTGGCCTTAAAAAGGTGAGCAAAGGCACTAGTACTGGCCTAAAATGGTTGGGTGATACATCAGGAAACCTGGTTGAATCATACTCGCCAGTAGATGGCAAACTCATTGGTAAAGTGGCGGCTACGACGAAGGAAGAATATGAGGAAGTCGTAAAAACTGCTCAAGAAGCCTTTAAGGTTTGGCGCTCGATTCCAGCTCCTAAACGAGGAGAGGTTGTTCGTCAATATGGTGATGCCTTGCGTAAGCACAAGGATGCCCTAGGTGCTTTGGTTTCGTACGAAATGGGAAAAAGCTTGCAAGAAGGCAAGGGAGAAGTACAAGAAATGATTGATATTTGTGATTTTGCTGTGGGGCTTTCTCGACAGTTATATGGTTTGACGATTGCTTCTGAGCGACCATCTCACCGTATGTTTGAGCAGTGGCATCCACTTGGTGTTGTGGGAATTATTTCTGCTTTTAACTTCCCAGTCGCGGTTTGGGCTTGGAATTCGATGTTGGCCTTGGTTTGTGGTGATGTCTGTATTTGGAAGGGGTCTGAAAAGACGCCAATTTGCTCGGTAGCTTGCCAAGAAATCCTTGCGGATGTCTTGAAAGCCAATGATGTGCCTGAGGGCGTATCTTGTGTGGTAACGGGTGACTACAAGGTCGGAGAATGGATGACGACGGATCGCCGATTGCCTTTGATTTCTGCTACGGGTAGTAGTCGAATGGGTAAAATCGTTGGTGCTGTCGTGGCTGGCCGTTTGGGGCGTAGTTTACTTGAATTGGGTGGAAATAATGCGATTATTGTAACGCCAAATGCGGATCTGGAAATCACGACTATCGGTACTATTTTCGGTGCTGTAGGAACTTGTGGTCAACGTTGTACCTCTACTCGTCGCTTGATTATTCATGAAAGTGTCTACGATCAAGTGAAGGAGAATTTGGTCAACGCTTATCCTCAGTTGAAGATTGGAAATCCTTTGGATGAAAAGAACCATGTTGGGCCTTTGATTGATAAAGACTCCGTGAACAATTACTTGAATTCTATTCAACAAATCAAGGAGCAGGGTGGTAAAATGGTCGTTGAAGGTGGTGTCTTAGAAGGAAAGGGATACGAGAGTGGATGCTATGTAAAACCTTGTATTGCTGAGGTTCGCAATGAAATGGCTATCGTACAGCACGAAACTTTTGCTCCTATTTTGTACTTAATTAAGTACAGCACTTTGGAGGAAGCGATTGCTTACCAAAATGATGTCCCTCAAGGGTTGTCTTCGGCTATCATGACGGATAGCATTCGGGAAGCGGAAGCTTTCTTGTGTGCTTCTGGATCGGATTGCGGTATCGCTAATGTCAATATCGGTACGAGTGGTGCTGAAATTGGTGGTGCTTTCGGTGGTGAAAAAGAAACAGGTGGTGGCCGCGAAAGTGGTTCGGATGCTTGGAAAGCCTACATGCGCCGTCAAACAAACACCATTAACTATAGCAGAGAAATTCCTTTGGCTCAAGGCATTAAGTTTGAGTTTTAAGGATGATGTCCGATTTATGATGGAAGCGATATGTACTTCGCCTACAGCCATAAATTATTTGGAATAGACTCAAATTGTTCTTTGTAGAAAATATAAAGCCCTGTGATGAAAATCGCAGGGCTTTTTTGCTGGATAACAACAACCTTTTAATAAATTCCCCTGATTGAAATCAAGGGCTACAGAAATACCTTGGCGTTTGTAGAGGTTATTCTTGTAACTTGAAGCGGATGGGGAGGTTGAATTTTACTCTAACGGTTTCTCCATCTTGTTTTCCTGGAATCCATTTAGGCATAGAGTTTACGACTCTTAGGCCTTCTTCTTTCAAGCCTCCTTCTAGGGAGCGTAGTACTTTTGTATTGGTGATGCTACCATCTTTTTCAACGATAAAATTTAATACAATCATACCTTCTATTCCTTTTTCTCTTGCGTCCTTAGGATATTGGATATTTTTATAGATAAATTCCAGCATCTTTTTCTCTGCACAGGTTTTTCGTTTATCATCATCTCCTGTAATGTCTTCGCAACCAGCAAATCGTGGCATTTCTTGTACAAAATTAAAAACTTCACTATCGTCAACAATAATCGATTCTGTTGGTGTTTCTTCTTTTATTTCTTTAGTCTTCTCTAGTTTTACGGTAGAATCTACTGTCTCTTGACAAGAGAAAAAAATCATCATTAACAGTACTAGGGGGAATATCGTCACGTATTTTAGCAAGGAAATTCGAGTTGATTTTGCTTTGGTCATCATATTAATGCGTTTTTGAAGTTGTGAATGATTAAAGTTATTGGCTAAACGAATGCCCGGAAAGGCTTGAGAAAGCAACATTCTGCCGTATTTAGCAGTAGGCGTCGTTTTCAACACCTCTGCATCTGCAAGATATTCATGTACAATGCGTAAAGCATTTCTATATAAAAACAATAAGGGATTGAACCAGAATAGAATGGTCAAAAATTCTAGCAAAATTACATCTAAACTGTGCCATCCTTCTATGTGTGCTTCTTCGTGTCGCATAATCTGTCGTCGTTCTTCCTCTTCCGCAATTAAAGCATTATTTATAAACAACAGTTTGAAGAAACTAAATGGGGCGTGTTCTTCCTTTGTATTTACTAATAAGTAGCTTTTTCGTTTCGAGATTTCACTCTTTCTAACTAGGCAAATGATTTGGAATAATCCCCAAGCAAAACGAAATAGCAAAACGCTCGTTATCAATAGATAAATGACTAATAACCAGTTGATATTGTAGTTAGGTGTTACAGGAGCTGCATCAATTGTTGTAGTAGCCGTAACGGTAATCTCTTCCAAGAAGATAGTAAACAAACCATTACGCCACACATTGCTAGGAAATAAGACTAGTGTAGGAATCAAAAAACCCAACACCAAGGAACCTAACAAGTAGCTTCGTTGTACTTCAAAAAAGGTATCTTTTCGAAGCAAAATCCAATAGAATCCAAAAAATACCAGCCAACATAGGCTGACTTCTAAGCAATATAATAGCATAGGCTTTTATTTTGATGGAGAAGGAAGATTTTATGCTTTCACGCTAGTGATTCTCTTCTTCTGTTTTGTCCAATTTATCAAGCAAATCAGTTATCTCTTTGGTGTTTAAGTTGTTATCTTTTACTAGGAAAGAAACCAATTTATTGACAGAGCCGCCGAAATAATCTTTTACAAGATCTTTGATGGTGGTACTGGAATAATCTTCCTTGGAAATCAAGGGAAAATATTCGTAGGTACGACCATAGGCCTTGTGGCCTACAAAGCCTTTTTTCTCTAGGATTCGAACGACTGATGAAACCGTACTGTGTGGTGGTTTGGGCTCTTCGAGCTTATCAATAACATCTCGTACTAGACAACGATCTAAATCCCAGATGATTTGCATGATTTGCTCTTCTACTTTTGTCAACTTTTTCATACCTGCTTTTTCTCGTTACTAAATTTAGCTATTCAAGCTTGCTACAACTTACAATACAAATATACAGCGTATTTTTTAGTTTTGCAACGTATTTTTACGTTATGAAGCTTATTATTTACGGTATTAAAGCGCACCACACTTGTAATCCGCTTTTTTTCAGGAGATTATAGGAGGAAATATTTTTTTAAAAATTGGAATAACCTTATTTTAAAGGTGGACCTTTTGTCTAGACAGTCCTTGATTGGAGTACGCATCACTGGTTGGAACAGGTAATAGACCTATTTTTATCACCTAGGGGTTGAAACCGCCTAGCTGAATTTAAATTTTTCTTAGATTAGGAGGGGACTATTTTAAAAGGATGAACTTCTGTTGAGATATTCCTTGATAGGAGAACTCATCATTGTTTTGGAACAGGGAGGTAAACCTCACACTCATAATTCTGGTAGATTCTCGATCTATCACACACGTTCTCATAAATCATCGTGAAATCTCCACTCCAGCACACACCCACACTCAAACACACACCCAATACGGGGTTCACCCCTCTGCTTCAGATTGAGGAGCAAGGCAGATTTTGCAGAAGAAGGCGATAGCCTTCGCTATTGTACAGCTAGGAGTTTCAACTCCTAGGGCTGCGAGTACTTGGATAGATTCTTAGGATAAAAAGCAAAAAAAAAAGCGCACTACCAAGCTTTTCTTGGCAGCACGCTCAATCTCCATTATTAAACCCAAAAACCTTAAAAAACTTGCTCTTACCCTAATAGCCCTCAAGGCAAGAACATTTAACACTATGAAAACATTAAAACATTACCCAATGTTGATTATTAATACGGGGGTTTTTAGCAAAGAGTTGCAATAAATTTGATCTTTTTTTTGCGCCAAAAACAGATCTTTCGACAACACCTTGAATGACAGTACATTGGATTTGAAATATATTTTAAGAAAAAAAATTAAAAATTAAAAATTCCATCAGTTGGGTATCACTTGAACCACTAGTGCCTTGGTCTTTCCGAATCGTACGACAATTCACGATAAAGATTCTAGGGCAAGAGGATTACCTAGCTAGACCACCTCCGCTCTGCCTCCCGATAGCTATCGCGGATTGTCCTATGTCTTTTGTCCTATGTCTTTTGTCCTATGTCCTTTGTCCTATGTCCTTTGTCCTATGTCCTTCGTCCTATGTCCTATGTCTTTTCTCCTAGTTAGTCCAGATCTTTTAAGGTTAGCTCCGAACATTTTAAGTATATTTGTGCCTTCTTAAATCGACCACTAAAGTAAAAGCAGTGAAAAAAGTCTTATTTATTGATAGAGATGGCACCTTGGTGATAGAACCTCCAATTGACTATCAGTTAGATAGTTTAGAAAAACTAGAATTTTATCCGGGCGTTTTTCAATACTTGACAAAGATTGTAACGGAATTAGACTATAAACTTGTCATGGTCACCAATCAAGATGGTTTAGGAACGGACTCCTTTCCTGAAAACACCTTCTGGCCAGCACATAATAAAATGCTGCAAGCCTTTAAAAATGAAGGCATTGAGTTCGATGAAATATTGATTGACCGCTCTTTTCCTGCGGATAATGCGCCAACACGAAAACCGCGTACGGGATTGCTAACCCATTACATGAAAGGTGATTATGATTTGGCTAACTCCTATGTTTTGGGCGACCGAAAAACGGATATTCAGCTAGCAGAAAACCTAGGAGCGAAGGGAATTTTCCTAAGTGATGAAGATTATCCTACCGCTGCGCTTTGTACCAAAAGTTGGAAAGCCATCTATCAATTCCTTAAAGGACAGCCGCGTACCTCGGAAGTTATTCGCAAAACCAAGGAGACAGACATTCTTATCCGTTTGAATTTAGATGGAGAAGGGAAGAGCAGTTTATCTACGGGTTTAGGCTTTTTTGATCATATGTTGCAGCAAATCGCTCGACACGGCAACATGGATTTGGAAGTAAAAGTGAAAGGCGATCTAGAAATAGACGAGCATCATACCATTGAAGATGTGGCTATTGCACTAGGCGAATCTTTTTTATTGGCGCTGGGAAGCAAGAAAGGCATTGAGCGTTACGGCTTTTTATTGCCGATGGATGATTGTTTAGCACAAGTGGCTATTGATTTTGGTGGGCGTCCTTGGTTGGTTTGGGAGGCAGATTTTAAGCGGGAGATGATTGGTAAAATGCCTACAGAGATGTTCATGCATTTTTTCAAATCCTTCAGCGATAACGCTAAATGCAACTTGAATATCAAGAGCGAAGGAGATAACGAACATCATAAAATCGAATCCATTTTCAAAGCTTTTGCGAAAGCCATCAGAAATGCAGTGGCCAAGACCACTAATTATGCCATCCCAAGCACAAAAGGCAGCCTATGATAGCCGTAATTAAATACAATGCAGGCAATATTCAGTCCTTACAAAATGCTTTGCAACGACTTGGTGTCGAAAGTGTTGTGACGGACGACAAAAGCCTAATCCGCCAAGCAGATAAAGTGATTTTCCCCGGTGTAGGGGAAGCCAGCACCGCCATGCGCTATCTCCGCGAACGTGGTTTGGATAAAGTGCTAGTTTCCTTGACTCAACCCATGCTTGGCATTTGCCTCGGCTTACAGCTGATGTGTCAGTGGAGTGAAGAAGGCAATACCGATTGCCTAGGTATTTTCGATACTAAAGTGCAAAAATTTCCAGCTAAAGATCGCGTTCCCCACATGGGGTGGAATAATTTTGCTAGTGCAGAAAGTCCTCTTTATCAAGGTATTCATTTGTCGGATGATGTTTATTACGTCCACAGTTACTACGCTGCGCCTTGTGAAGAGACGATAGCGACTTGTGATTATATCCTTCCGTTTAGTGCTTCGCTTCATCGCGATAACTTTTGGGCCACCCAGTTCCATCCTGAAAAATCAGCGGATGTGGGAGAGCAGATTTTGAGGAATTTTTTGAGTTTTTAAGAAAAATAACAAGGAAACCAACCATACAAAAATGAGAATCATCCCAGCCATAGACATCATCGACGGCAAGTGCGTGCGCTTGACCAAAGGAGATTATTCGACGAAGAAAGTCTATAATGAAAACCCTTTAGAAGTAGCAAAAGAGTTTGAAGCCCAAGGCATTCAATACTTACATTTAGTAGATCTGGATGGAGCGAAAGCCAAGCATATTGTGAATCATAAAGTGCTGCATGAAATTGCTTCGAAAACTTCCTTACAAGTCGATTTTGGGGGTGGTTTGAAGAGCGATGAGGATTTGGCCATTGCTTTTGACAATGGAGCTGCTCAAATTACGGGAGGAAGTATTGCGGCTAAGGAACCGAAGGTTTTCTTGCGTTGGTTGGACAAGTACTCGGCTGCTAAGATTATTTTGGGCGCGGATTGCTTGAATCGACGGATTGCAACACAGGGATGGACGAAAGATTCTGGCCTAGACGTCATGGATTTCATTACACAATATGTGGAAAGAGGGATACGACAAGTGATTTGCACGGATATTTCGAAAGATGGCATGTTGCAAGGGCCATCCCTTGAGTTGTACGAAGAGATTTTAGCCATCAACCATATTAAACTTATTGCAAGCGGCGGTGTTTCGTCTATGGATGACTTGCGACGCCTCAAAGAGATAGGCTGCGAAGGGGCAATTGTAGGAAAAGCGATTTATGAAGGAAACATTTCTTTGGAAGAATTGGCCGCTTTTAATGGAGAATTGAGCAAGAATTAAGGAGCATTTATATTTCCTCTCTCAATTCGTCCAACACGCCAAAACTTATATGCTCTTATATTCCTTATATGGTTTAATTATCGCCTAAACAGACATTAAAAAATCCTTATTTTGTTAAAAAAACGTATTATTCCTTGCTTAGACATTAAGAATGGTCGAACGGTCAAAGGGGTGAATTTTGTCAACATCATTGATGCTGGTGATCCCGTAGAATTGGCGCGTGAATATGTGCACCAACGAGCAGATGAGCTTGTTTTTCTGGACATTACGGCTACCTTAGATAAGCGAAAAACCCTAGTCGAATTAGTCAAAAAGGTGGCAGCAGTTATCAATATTCCGTTTACGGTCGGTGGCGGTATTAATAGTCTGGATGACGTGCAAGCGATTATTCAAGCAGGGGCAGATAAAGTGAGCATGAATTCTTCGGCTGTACGCCGGCCAGAATTGATTAGTGAAATCGCACAAGAATATGGCAGTCAGTTTGTTGTCGTCGCCATTGATGTGAAATTTGTAGAAGGAAAATGGATGGTTTTTACGCACGGTGGATCTAGGGCAACAACTTGGGAAGCAGTGAGTTGGGCAAAGGAGGTAGAGCGGCGTGGTGCAGGAGAGATTTTGCTCACTTCGATGAATAATGACGGCACAAAAGCAGGGTTTGCCTTGGAGATTACAGATGCGATAGCCAAGGCGGTGAATATTCCTGTAATTGCCTCTGGAGGTGCAGGGCAGATGGAACATTTTAAAACCTTATTTGAAACAACTGCGGCAAGTGCTGGTCTAGCGGCAAGCATTTTCCATTTTGGCGAAATCCCAATTCCCGTTTTGAAAAATTATTTAGCTGAACAAGAAATAGCCATACGACGATGAATTTAGATTTTACAAAAAGTAGTGATGGTTTGATTCCTGTCATTATCCAAGACGTTGACAGTCTGCAAGTTTTGATGTTGGGCTACATGAATCAAGAAGCTTTTGAAAAAACTCAAGCAGAAGGCCGTGTCACCTTCTTTAGTCGTTCTAAACAACGACTTTGGACAAAAGGAGAATCCTCAGGTAATTTCCTGACTGTAAAAGAGATACGAAAGGATTGCGACAACGACACTTTACTTATAAAAGCTAAACCTGCTGGCCCTACTTGCCATACAGGAAGTACTTCTTGTTTCAAAGAGGAAACGGCAAAAGGCTTTTTGTATAAATTAGAATCATTAATACATAAACGCATTGATAACAATGAAGAAGGTTCTTATACGAATAAA
>JAHDHB010000241.1 GCA_020631545.1 Saprospiraceae bacterium
GGCAATAATTACGTTGTTTACGCAATTGCCTTTATGCTCTTTGTGGCTATTTTTTTACGCAGAAGTTGACGTCCAAAGGCATACTTTCCAGAGTAAACTCCAAGCTACTTAGTTCCCTTCTTAAAAAAATAGGTTTTATAAATCCCCATTCCAGCAAAATAGACAAGCGTAAGCATCGCCACTAAGCTTAACCCAAAATGATGGGCTGGATACAAGTACAAAATCGCGATATTAGAACAAATAAATATCGTAGTCACGGCCACATTCAACCTAAAAAATTCAACGGTCCGACTTGGGTATAAAAATTTAATAGGTACAAAATGAAGTATCGAAAGGATAACCAATAGACCTAAATTAACCCAAGGCCCATTTTCCATCACAAAATAAAGGTAAAAAGCGACCAAGTTCCACATCACAGGGAAGCCCACAAAGTGATAATCATCAGAAACCATCCCTTTTTTTCCATAATAAAAAGCAGATACTAATAAAACCATCGCTATCGCTGCTAGCCGAATCGCCTCATTTTCAGGAAGCAAATAAGAACCATCAGCCAATTTTGCCTCATACATAAAAAAGGCAGGAATAATAGCATAAGTCGCAAAATCAATAATATTATCCACCGTTCCCCCATCAAAATTCGGCAAGACCTCCTTTACATTAAAACGCCTAGCCAAAGAACCATCAACGCCATCAATGATTAAGGTAATAATCAGCCACCACATGGCATCATCCCACTTCTCGTTCGTGATAGCGATGATAGCGAGAAAGGCCGCTACCACTCCAGAAGCCGTCAAGGTATGTACCATCCAGGCTAAAGCCTTCTCAGTAAAAGAGTACGCTTCTTTTTTTACTGTCTTATTCATAGTGTTTTTTAATCAGCGTTCAATTTACAAAAAATATCAAGTACCCACCTAATTAAGTGCTAGCATTTTTTACTTTTGATTGACATAGTAAAAATATACTACTCTTCCAAAAAAATACAATAACATTTGATTACTATTAATTTCGTAACTTCATGGCTTAGTAGGCTTCAGGTCATCGGGTTACTATTTTCGCCCTGATACTGCACCGCTGCCTCCTTAGACTGAAAGCGTCACGATGTATTCAGCTAAGCGAAAACTAGACAACGATGAACGATAAAAAAACGCTATACACCAAACTTTGGCCAACGGCTCTCCTCCTCCTAGGGCTAAGTATCGTTGGAGGCATTTTACATGCTACAGGTCAAGACGTTTTCTGGCCTGGCTTCATCGCCATGATGGTCTTCTATGGCTTTATTTTCTTCCTTGGAAGCTATGCCGCCAGTCTCAAAAAAACAGGAACTTCTTCTGAACTCATGCTTGCCGGTCGTTCGCTCCCACTCTGGATCGCCGTATTTACGATGAGTGCGACTTGGGTAGGCGGAGGCTATATCAATGGAACAGCAGAATATGTCTCTTCTTATGGCTTAGCTTGGGTACAAGCTCCTTGGGGCTATGCCCTGAGCCTCATTATTGGCGGTCTTTTTTTTGCCAAAATCATGCGAAGGCACCGCTTCAAGACTATGCTGGATCCCTTAGCCCAGCGCTATGGCAAAAAAATGACTGCTGTCTTATTTCTTCCTGCCCTTACTGGAGAAATATTTTGGACTGCTGCTATTTTAACGGCCCTAGGAACCATGTTTGGTACAGTACTAGGACTGGACTTCACGCCAGCCATTATCCTCTCCGCCGTTATTGCTATTGCCTATACGGCTATGGGTGGATTGTGGGCAGTAGCTTTAACCGACATCGTTCAATTGATTTTGCTATTTTTAGGGCTATTCATTGTTCTCCCTTATGCACTTGATCATGTGGGAGGCTGGGATACCGCATGGGCAGCCTACAAGACGAAAAAGGGGGCAATGGCTTCCTTCACCCCTCCTTGGGATGGATGGCGAGATCCTGCTTGGGGCAATACCTACTGGAACTGGTGGGATTGTGCTTTGCTTCTCATTTTTGGTGGTATTCCTTGGCAAGTTTATTTCCAACGAGTGCTTTCTTCTAGAAATGAGCAAACCGCCATGCGCTTATCTATTTTCGCGGGTATCGTCTGTCTTATAGCTGCTATTCCTCCCATCGTCATCGGTGTAATTGGTGACGTGGCTTCTTGGCAAGCACTTGGGATAGAAGCGCCTAAAGAAGCTGCGCTCACCCTGCCTTATGTCGCTCGCTATCTTACCACACCTTGGGTAGCTACCATAGCCCTAGGAGCCATTGCAGCAGCGGTCATGTCTAGCGTAGACTCTTCCATTCTTTCCGCCTCCTCCATGGCGAGTTGGAACGTTTACCGCCCTCTTGTCAATCCGAACGTAAAAAATGAAAAACTAGGTAAAATCATCAAACGATGTATCTGGATCATTGGTATCACAGCCACCATACTTGCTCTCCAAGTTAAAAGTGTATATGCGCTCTGGTTTCTCTGTAGTGATTTCGTATATTGTCTTTTATTCCCTCAGCTCGTAACGGCACTTTTTGATAAAAAAGCCAATAAATATGGTTCTATGGCTGGTTTTTGTGTAGCTTTTCTGCTGAGATTTGGGGGTGGTGACGCTACGCTAGGAATTCCGACGCTCATCCCCTACCCTATGATTCAAGATGGAATTGTAATGTTCCCTTTCCGAACACTAGCCATGGTTTCTGGACTACTGACTATCATCCTTGTCTCTAGATTGACGGCAAAACAATGTCCTCCTGAACCTCTTATGATTATGGAGGAATGAGTAGGGAGTAGCGGGTAGAGAGTAGAGCGTAGAGAGATTCTTCGGGGAGCTTTTGCAAAGCAGGATATAAACTCTTGTGCCTCAACTTCTGCGTTTTTTTGTACGGAAATGAAAGGTGGCATTATCGTTTTGGCGATTTTTAACCATATAAGACTTATAAGAAGATATAAGCATAACGTGACTTACTAGACGCAAAAGACTTATAAGGAGGTCTGCGACCTTTTTTAAGACATATAAGCTAAACGCTTTTTCTTCGTTCTGGCTTTGCCTGCTTAGGATTTAAGTTCTTGGACACCAACTTCTTCGTTTTTTGTGTAGAAATTTTGTATAAAGAATATTCCGAGATAACTATCGGGATAACGTCATGACGGACAGTCCTTCTACTCTCTACTTTCTACCCTCTACTCGGTTCTGGCTTTGCCAGATTAGCAAATAATAATATACACCATGAGAGTTTCATACATCATACTTCTTACATCATAAATCATAATAATTTAAAAATGCAAGACCAACATACGAAAATACTTCAAAAGATACCGAAGCTCCAAGCCGAGATTCAACGCCGTATTCTTGGACAAGATGAAGTCGTAGAACAATTGCTCATCGCTTGTCTTGCAGGAGGTCATGTACTACTAGAAGGCGTACCGGGACTGGCGAAAACACTGCTGGTAAAAACACTTGCAGAAGCGACCGACTTATCCTTCAAACGCATTCAATTCACGCCTGATTTAATGCCCTCTGACATTATTGGAACTGAGATTTTAGATATTGACCAAACGACTGGAAAACGGCAGTTTAGATTCTCCAAAGGGCCAGTATTTACCCATATTTTGCTAGCGGATGAAATCAACAGAACGCCCCCCAAAACCCAAGCAGCTTTACTAGAAGCTATGCAAGAAGAATCGGTTACTTTTGGAGGAAAAACGTATGAACTCGAAGCGCCTTTTTTCTTATTGGCTACTCAAAATCCTATCGAACAAGGTGGTACGTTCCCGCTTCCAGAAGCACAATTGGATCGTTTTTTACTTTATGTGAAGATCGATTACCCTAGTGAAGCGGCGGAATTGGAGATATTGGGTATGACGACAAGCCATCAATTGACAACGATAAATACGATAATATCGCAAGAAGAATTGATTACCTTACGGCAATGGGTTCGTGAAGTACATCTCAATGAGGAGTTATTGAAATATGTGGGGCGCATCATTCGAAGCACTCGTCCTAGCTCTACTAACCTTGATTTTATAAAAAATGGGGTAAATTGGGGCGCTGGGCCTAGGGCTGGGCAGGCGATTATCTTGGCTGCTAAGGCGAGGGCTTTAATTCACCAACGGCTAGCCGTCCTACCAGAAGATATTGAGCAAGTGATACCTGCGGCACTAAGACACCGAATTTTAATCAATTTTAAAGCAGAGGCGGAAGGTATCACAACGGATCAGCTCATTGAGCAATTGCTAAAGCAAGTTACACCACCAAATTCATCCATTATCTGATGCCTACGGATGCTGCCATACGTGACTTATTACGACCAGAGAACCTTAATTCTGTAAAAGGGTTGGCTTTGCTAGCTCGGATGACCGTCGCAGGGCTCTCTACAGGCATAAATGCTAGTCGTCGAACAGGAACTGGGCAAGAGTTTAGTCAATACCGACATTATCAGCCTGGCGATGACTTGCGCAGCTTGGATTGGAAAATGTATGCTCGTTCTGAGCGGCTTTATGTACGAGAATCCGAAATCGAAACGCATACGACGGTGCAATTCATCCTAGACACCAGCGCTTCTATGCTCCACGAAGAAAACGGCATTCGGAAGCTGGACTATGCTCGCTACTTGATCGCTACGCTGGCTTGGCTTGCTCAAAACCAAGGCGATGAGCTTGGCCTTATTGCTTTTAACAATCTAGGAATCAAAAAATTACCTCCTCAAAAAAAACGGGGTCATTTTCATCGCTTTTTACATCAATTAACTCAACTAAAAGCAGAAGGATTATTCCCTAAGGCTCAAGCTATTCAAGAATGCTCACGACATTCCTACAAGCGGCATATTCTTGTTTTTATTAGCGATCTTTACGAGGATGATGGAGAAATTTCGGAGGCCATAAAACAGTTCAAACATCCTAAGAATGACGTCATTTTGTTTCAATTGATGGGCAAACAAGAACTATCTTTGGATTTTGGCAAATTCGCTACTTTTCAAGATTTGGAAACGCGGCAAACCATACAAGTGGAACAAGGAAAAACTAGAACGAAGTATAAGCAAAAACTTCAAGAACATATGGATAAAGTGAAGAAAACCATGCTGAAACAAGGCATTGACACCCATGTTTTATCTATAAATGAATCCGCTGGATTCGCTTTACGACAATTTCTAAAAACACGCGTCCCTCTTAATCGATAATTTGCAATTTCGCGGCTCACGTAAAGGCTTGAAGGAAGTATACGAAACGCTAAAAATTCTCCCCCCAAAATACTCTAAACTCCCGATAGCTATCGTGGATAACTACTAACTCTTAACTCTTAACTCTTAACTAACATCCAGCTTCTTCATCCCATATTATTACTTGGTCTACTCGGTATCTTACTACCGACAATCCTGCACTTTTGGAATAGGAAGGAGGGAAAAACACGCCTAATTGGGAGTATAAAATTCTTAGAAGAAACGGAAGAGAAGCAAATGCGGCGCTTGCAATTCGCTGATTTTTGGCTTTGGCTTGCTAGAGTCTTGTTACTTGCCTTTTTTGTGCTCTTAATTTCGAAATTAGTTCTTATTGAACAACATAAAACAAACTACTACAATTTACCCAATCAGGTAATAACTGACAACAAACTACTTGAAATCAGTAATGTAAAAACAAAAGTCGATTCCTTCCGTCGTACAGGTAGCGAAATTCACTATTTAAATATGCCCACTGCTAAAACGGAGGATTTTACCAAAGGAAAAACACCTCAAGTAATCGATAAAACATCAATTTGGGCCATGCTTCATTCGTTCGAACTACAAGAACTCAAGCCCGATACAGTGTTTGTATTTGCTTATCCAAAGTTAGCGCATTTCCTAGGAGAAACACCTCGTTATTCTTACACGTTGATTTGGCCAAATTTACCAGGAGAAGCCGATCATATATATTTGGCAGATGCTGAAATTCGTCAAAAAAAGATAATTTTCACCCTAGGAAAAAGCCATGAAAAACGAACTACTTTCGAAAAATATTCCTTCCCTTTTTCAGGGCAATCGACTTTTGATCTAGCCTCGCTTCCTAGCATTACACTTGAAGGAACTAAGCCCGTTTTGGCTTATTTAGAAAAGCAAAAAGCTCTCGCGATTCCTGTTCGAACTGCCCAAAAATTAGACGTCGTACTGTATTCTACTCGCCATCAACTTGAGTCGAAAAAGCACTTCTTAGCGGCCCTCCAAAGTATCCAACAATATCTAGGAAAAGAGATAAATATCAAGCAATACGACAGCAAACAATTTCAGCTATCACAGGTCGAAAAAGCGGATTGGGTTATTTGGCTTTCAAAACAAAACTGGCAAGATAAAGCTCAAAAAACCACCAACAAATGGCTTGTTAATCAAAGTAATGCATACAATGAGTGGCCTATAAAATTGCAACAAGATAGTACGATGGAATACCACACGGTAGACTTAAATCTCAAGGAAGCCGTCCATCAAACGACTAAACGTCTACCCGCAGCGCTTCTTCATCTATTTTATGAAGGAACTATAGATAAAAAATTGCTTCTTGAAAATGATATGCGAAGGCTTCCTATTTCTTCCTTAATGGAAGAGAAAAAGAAGGAAAAAACGAATGCTGTTTTTACAGAAATAGAAGAAAAACAAAAATCCATGCACCTAGAACTCTGGTTTTTGATACTTCTTTTATTTATTGTCGAACGATTTATAGCAAACCACAAAAACTGAATATGACGGAGAAAACAAAAGGCATAAAAAGGCTACGCCATTAGTTAAAAGTTAGTAGTTTAGAGTTAGTAGTTCTCCATTTTGACGAGAATTGGACGTGAAAAGCATGTACTTTCATTTTTGGTATTAATACTCAGTAAAAACGGTCAAAATAAACCTCTGTAACAACCTGAATTTCAAATTGTCTACTTATAATTTCGTGCTTAAAAAACAATAAAATGGCAGTACATAGCATATTGGATAAAATTTGGGTAAAATACCGCATCCTACTCACTTTACGAGTTGGGGTTTTAGCCATAGCCTTGCTGTTTCTCTTCGCTGCTCTTCTTTCCTTGTTCATTTCCCTTGATTTCCTAGTATTTTCCCTAGTAGCCTCATCGGTTTTAGCCTTAGGCTTACTCCTTTACTATAAAAGTATAAATTCGAACCGAAAAACAGCATTAACAAAACACTGGAACACTCAAATCCCTGACTTTGAATATAGTGTAGAACTATTACTTAAAGAAAAAAAGGGCTTAAGCTACTTACAACACCTTCAACAGCAGAAAATTGCAGGTATTTTTTTGGAGCAATACGCTGTACTCACACTGCCCATTGCTTGGAAAAAGACGTTACTTTATACGTTTAAGGCTGTTGCCCTAGCGATTTTATTGCTCCAATCCAATGTATCTTTCCCTATTCCAGACCTACAACAGGGCATAACTGCTTCTCCTCAAGCATCAAATGAGGCCAGTATACTTGATGTCAATACGAAAAAATCAACGCCAATTCAATTATTGCATCAACAACTACACCTTGTACCACCAGCTTACACTGGCATCCCTCCTAGCACCACCAAAAAGATGGATGTAAAGGCCATCGAAGGCAGTAAACTTACTTGGACATGGACATTCAATCAAGCCCTTAGCGCTGCTAATTTATTATTAAATAATGATAAAAAAATAGCGCTAACGCCTAATGGTAATACCCTGACACTAAAAGACTTCCTTTTGCTTGAAAATGGATTTTATGCCTTAGAATTTCGTGGTCAAGATGGGGAAACTAAAATTTCTGACTACTATAAATTGGTCGTTATTAAAGATGTTCCTCCTATCATTGAAGTCAACAATTTGAAGCAATACAGTGAATTTCGCTACGATACTTCAAAAACGATAAGTATTCAAGCCCAAGTGTCGGATGATTATGGCTTATCCAAGCTCTACCTCGTAACGACGGTGAGTAGAGGCGCGGGTGAATCCGTCAAATTTGCCAATGACACGCTTGCACTTTCACCAAAATACACGAGTCCTCGTGCTGCTAGTGTAGGTAAAACGCTCCATTTACATCAACTTGGGATGGAACCGGGCGATGAATTGTATTTCCATTTAGAAGCACTGGACAATAAAACGCCTGACCCACAAATTACCCGTACGTTTAAGTATATTGCGGTTTTTGAAGATACTTTGCGGATAAAACTGGATGTGAGTGGCAGTATCGCGGTGAGTCAAATGCCTGAATTTTTCCGTAGCCAACGACAAATCATCATCGACACCGAAAATCTAATCGCTAGTCAGAAAAAGAAAACGACAAAAGAATTTAACGACAACAGTGAATCTATTGGCATAGATCAAAAAATGCTGCGCTTACGTTATGGAAAATTTCTTGGGGAAGAATCTGTCACAAAAATTGGCCCTAGAGGGAAAGAAGAACCAGCAGAACAAGAAGAGGAGCATGACCATGAGGAGCATCATGATCATCATAACCACGATCACGAAGAGCATCACGATCACATAGAACACCACGATCACGATGACCATCACGACCACGAAGAGCACCACGAGCACGAGGAGCATGACCATGAGGAAGAAGAAATTGAAATGGGACATGAGCACGGGCATGAACATGAGGGGCATGATCACGGTACAGAAGGGGAAGAACAGGATGAGGTAGCGAAACTCCTTGAGCCTTACGTTCATGCACATGATAATGTGGAAGAGGCGACGTTTTTCGACGGTAGTACCAAGGCAAAACTACGGGCGGCTTTGAGTTTTATGTGGGATGCAGAATTGCAACTTCGTCTTCATCAACCGAAAAAAGCCTTACCTTACGAGCATAAAGCCTTGAAACTGATCAAGGAAATCCAACAAGCGAATCGGGTCTATGTAGAACGTGCAGGATTCGAACCGCCGGTGATAAAAGTAACGGAGAAGCGCTTGAAAGGCGAATTGGATGACATCCATGAAGCTACTTCTAACAAAAAGGCAGGGCAAAATTCTCCTTTTTCGGCTATAGAAGCGAGTATTCCTCTACTAGAACGGTTGAAGCAGGAAAATCGCTTTCCTTCGGCTACTGAACAAGGGAAACTGCAAACAGCAGGGAATGAATTGGCAGGAATCATACTCTCCATACCAGGGCAACACCTCCTTGCTTTACGGCAGCTTCGCGCTTTGCTAGATAAGGATATTCCGAAGCCTAAATTGAGGCAAGGAATTCAATTGATTCAACAAGCATTTTTAAAGATAGTTCCTGATAAAAGCAAGGAAGCCAAACGAAAACCTATGGTTCGAAATCGCTTAAATCGTATTTATTTACAACAACTTAGATGATTTATTTTGCCACAAAGACATCAGTTACGAATTAGGAATGACGAATTACGAATTACGAATTACGAGTAGACCGTCAGGACGACTCTAACGATGAAGGTTTAAACGCAACTTCTGTACATTTTGCGCAGAACTCAACT
>JAHDHB010000242.1 GCA_020631545.1 Saprospiraceae bacterium
TGCTAGAGTTAGAGCAAGTTTGAAATGGTGAGTAGAAAACGAGAGATTTTTGTACTAAACAAGGCGAAAATTTCGCCCCTAGCCGTAGCTAAGGAAGATGATTTTCAACGAAGGATAGTGCAAAAAAATCCGCTTTATACTCAAAATTTAAACTCGCTCTAACTCTCTATGGCGCAGGGGCTTTCTGTTTTTACTAAAAAGTAGGAAATATGAACATTTTCGAATATTATCCACCGTTATCCTTCTATTTCAGAGTTGATTTTGCCTATTCTAAAAAGAAAGTACCGATTCCTCAGCATTTGGGCTTTAGCGAAGTTAGTGGACTTGAAATAGAGATGGAAACTGTTACGATAAATGAAGGAGGGCAAAATGGGTATGCCCATAAACTGCCAGGGCGAGTTACCTATGGAGATTTAACCTTAAAAAGAGGTTTACGACGATTAGAAATAGGTTCTCCAGTAGCTGCTTGGTGTATACAAACCTTATCACAAGGACTACTAGGGAAAAATAAATTGGTGTTGATGGATCTTGTGATTTCTGTTCTAGATTCGAATCATGTACCTGTAGCCGTATGGAGTTTTTTCAAAGCCTATCCCAAAAAATGGTCTTTAGGCTCCCTCAATTCGATGGAGGAAGGAAGTATTTTGATAGAAGAAATGACCTTAGCTTATCAGTATGCTGCTAGAGTGAAGTGATATTTTACTGATAGTATTGAGCTAAATAAGGACACAGTTCTTTCAGCAATTCTCGGTTTGGATAAAATACATATTCTCGGGGAAGTGCGAGGGACAACCTTCCGATAACTATCGGGATGCAGGGTTTGGCTTGTGGGAGGCGAAAAATGGAAGGTTTAAGCAGAGGCAGAGGTTTTTAGCTTAAATTAAAATCGGAGACTCTTCAATAGGGAGTAGGATTTAACATAGAAGGTTTTCAAAACCTGTCATGTCTACAACCGTCGATTAGTAGCCCAATTCAAATTAAAGTAATTATGACAAATACTATCGTTAAAGAATTAGTGGTGCAAGGGAAAATCTCTAATTCATCAGGAGGAGGGAATACCGTCATATCCAATAATACAGGACTTTCTGTAGGAGAAAAAGAGCAAATTATTGAAGAATGCCTTGACCGTCTTAAAGAAATGATGCGTTATGAATCTGAACGATAAAATTGAAAGTGCTACCTCTACCATTAAGTTGAAGATTGAAGCTTTTACAGATGAAGAGTGTACTAATCCAAATACTAAAGCGAAGGAAATTGAATTGCAAATTAATCCTGATACTATTACACATGACCATCCTATTACTACTAATGGAAAAGGAGAGAGCGCTATATCAAGTGAAGGTGCAAATGAAACAGAAGTAAATGGTTCAGGTATAAGTATTCCTGGAGCTAGCATTAGGCAAATGCAAACGGTCTCTTTTAAATTTACGCTTGATTCTACAGGGGTTATTGATAATTGTGATGATGTACTTGTTAAGATAGCAGATTTTAAAAAAGTATGTTATCATTATTATGGAACAATTCATGGCTCAAATTATCTAAAATTAAAATGGGGAGGACTTTTTGTGGAAGGCGATAGAGAATTTACTTGTAGGTTGAAGAAATTAAATATTACTTACAAGATGTTTTCTCCAGATGGACACCCTTTACGTGCTGAGTTAGATTGTGCATTTGAGCAATTTTTAAGTAGTGATCATATTGACAAAGTTAAAACGAACAGTTCTCCCGACCTCACCCACATGAAAACCACCCGCTTAGGCGATACCCTACCCATCATGTGCAAAGACGTGTACGGAGATCCCAAATACTACCTCCAAGTAGCCAAAATAAATGGACTTACGAGCATTTATCAGCTACAAAGCGGGCAACGCCTAATTTTTCCACCTATCGAACAATAAACTATGGCAACCTCACCACTCGCAAGGCATGTTGACATCTTGACTACTAAGCTATTAGTAGATGGTTCTGCCATAGACGAAAAATTTCACGTTACCTCCATTCAAACCACTGCTCAAGTCAATAAAATTCCCAGAGCAACCATCACAATCAAAGATGGTGAACTTGTCAATCCTCACTTTCCAAACTCCGATGGAGACACCTTTGCCATAGGCAAAGAAATTGAAATCAAAGCAGGCTATCACTCCGACGAAGCATCCATTTACAAAGGAATTATCGTCCAGCACGGCCTGACTTTCGGTAAAAGTAGCGGCTCCGTCATTGTCTTAGAATGCAAGAACATTGCAGCTAAAATGACCATCGCACGCCGGACTAGAACCTTTGTAGAAAAGACAGACTCCGATGTCATACAAGAAATTTTTTCAGAAAATGGTATCGAAGGCGAAGTAGAAACCACTGATGTAACTTATCCTAAGATTGTTCAATATGCAGCCACAGATTGGGATTTTATCCTAATGAGAGCGGAGCGAAACGGCATGATTATCACTTTCAAAGAAGGAAAAATGAAGGTAGCTCCACCAGAAGTAGAAGGAGAACCCATTGTCGGATTGACCTACGGAAAAGACATCTACAGCCTCAAAGCAAATATCAATGCAGAACATCAGCTTAACAATTACACCTATAAAGCATGGGATATTCCTAGTCAAGAACTCATTGAAGGCGAAGCAAAACCGCCCAAAGTCAACGAACAAGGAAAAACCGATGATAGTAATACGCTAGCAGGGGAATATGAGCTAGAAGAAATTGTAGCGACCAGTTCCGCCCCTTTGCTTAAAGATGATTTGCAAGCGACAGCAGATGCCAAACTTCAAAAATCCCATCTCGCCAGAATCCTTGGAGAAGTCTCTTTCCAAGGTTGTGCCGATGCTAGAGTAGGGGAGTTAATAGAAATTTTAGGAATAGGCGATAGATTTAGTGGGAATGCCTTTATCTCAAAAGTAAACCACGACCTACGCAGAGGCCGATGGGTGACGAGGGTGAGTTTCGGCCTAAAAGAAGAATGGTTTTCTGTAAAAACTCAAGATATACACGCACCAGCGGCAGGAGGACTTCTACCTGCTATTGGTGGCTTACACATTGCCACAGTAAAACAAATCGAAGAAGATCCCGAAGGGGAATCAAGGATTTTAGTCAACATCCCTGCCTTTGGAGAAGACACCGATGGTACTTGGGCAAGAATGGCCAATCTCTACGCCACCACAGGACACGGTTTCTACTTCATCCCCGAAGTAGACGACGAAGTCATCATAGGATTTCTAAACGAAGACCCACGTTTCCCCGTTATCCTTGGCAGCCTGTACAGCAGTAGCAAAGCACCGCCCTATGAAACAACCGCAGATAATTTCATCAAAGCCATAGCACTAGAAGGCAGTGGAGGAAGTTTCCTAAAACTAGAATTCGACAAGGAGAAAGACATCATTATCATTGAAACCCCCGCAGGAAATCGCATAACCCTAGATGATGACCAGAAAGCTATTCTCCTAGAAGACATTAACCAAAATATCGTCACGTTAAATGATCAAGGCATTTCCCTAGAAACACCAAAAGATTTTGTAGTAGATGCCAAAGGCAAAGCCACCATCACGGCAGTCAATGCCATAGAGTTGAAAGCAAGTGGAGGAGATGTCAAAATAGAAGGCATTAACGTCCAAGCAAAAGGCCAATCCTCTGTAAAAGCAGAAGGAACCATGGTGGAAGTCAAAGGCTCTGCTCAAACAACCATCAAAGGCGGAATAGTAATGATCAACTAACGTAAAGACAAGGCATGCCTTGTCTCAACGATACTACAGCCTTTTTCTCAACCCTCAATACCTAAAAATATAAACATGCCCCCAGCAGCAAGAATTACAGATATGCACGTATGCCCTATGGTAACAGGACTTGTTCCCCACGTAGGAGGTCCCGTCATAGGGCCAGGAATTCCCACCGTACTTATAGGAAACATGCCTGCGGCAGTACTAGGCGATATGTGTGTTTGTGTAGGGCCGCCAGATTCCATCATGAAAGGATCCGCTACGGTGATGATAGGCGGAAAACCAGCAGCAAGAGTAGGCGATACCACAGCACACGGAGGAACAATCCTTCCTCCCGGAATGCCAACTGTACTGATTGGCGGATAATTCGTAACGTTGGCTTCAGCCGACAAGTTGCGTTAGTATGAATAGCTCAATTTTCAAATCCACAATAGAATACCATATGCAACTACAACAAGAAAAATCATTTCTAGGCAGAGGCTGGGCATTTCCACCACGCTTCAACAACCAGACCCAAGCAGCAGAGATGGTATCGGACGAAATGGATATAGAAGAAAGTCTGCACCTGTTGCTATCTACCACGCCAGGCGAACGCGTTATGCGGCCTTCGTATGGGTGTGATTTGCAAAGCATGGTTTTCGAGCAAATTGATCTCACGACCATTAGTAGATTGAAAGATTTGATCGCCTATGCCATTTTACACTTTGAACCGAGGATAACCTTGGAAGACATTAAAGTAGATACGCGAGATCATCTAGAAGGCTTGATACGCATCCATTTGGAATATACCGTTCGAACCATCAATGTACGGACAAATATCGTCTATCCCTACTATTTCTTAGAAGGAACGAATATTCGAGAAATATGATGTTAATAAATAATTTCTTGTTACAAGTAGAGTGATTTATGTGGGTATTTGTTTAATTATTAATGCTGAGAATATACTAAATCGAAGATTTTTCATCCAAAACTATGTGACCTACTTTAAGGTCGGAAGACCTCTATGTGGTTTAGAATACGTTAGGTCGTAGCTTTTTTATTTTACATAACATCGATATAATTAATGGAGAACTGAGGATGGAGAATGCTCTTCATTTAGTGGATCATTCTCCATCCTCAATTTCAAAAAACTATGATTTCATCTAATAAACAAAAGCGTACATGGTACGGCGTAGCCCAAAGTGATCGACTCAAGGCAGCGCTATTGCCTGATTATGTAAAAATTGATGAGCGGAAGATTAGCGATTTGATGGCTTTTACGGTTGAATTGGCGCAGCATATTCATTTCTATAACCAACGAGATGAGGTGGACGGCAATTGGGTGAAGTTCTTCAAAAATGATATGAGTTTTTTTCTTGCTAGTATTATGGCGACGGATTTGAAGGCGATAGAGCAGACGCGATTGACGATTTTGGAAGAGATCAATCCTATTTTTGTATTGGAGCGACAGCAAAATGGCTTAAAAGAACTGTTTAGGCATACCTTTAGTTTAGCGAAAATGCTGAATGACTGGTATTTGACGTCTTTGCGCATAGCGGATCGTACTTTGCAAGAACCAGAGGGCATTGAGGAAGGATTGGAGAATGCCATTACGCAAAAACTAGGGGCTATGCTCCAAGAATTGAAGGGGTATGACTTAGGAGCCGCTAAGGTGCTAGGGCAGCCAGTAGGACTTGATTATAAGGTGTTTCATGACATTTGGGGATTGGATAAAGTGGAGGAAGCGAAGGAGTTATTTGGAGATAGGGAGGATACCGTACAGCAAATTCAAGTAGCCGTTAAAAAAGTGCGGTTGATATACCGAGGTATTTACAATTCCTTGTCGTTCATTATACATAACTCGGCGTCCTACTTAGAAGAAACGTTGGAATCTAAGCAAAATCATGAGCCTGGAACAGCCTTGTTTATTGCCTTTTTGAAGCTTTTTGCTCATGCTAAAGATAATCTAAATGGCATGACTAAGAAGCACTTAGATTACTATTATTACAAAATACTACAACAGCATACTAGGGCGGCAGTCCCAGATAGTGTGCACGTATTTTTTGAAGCACAGCCTAAGGGAAAACGGATGATGCTCAAAGCAGGAACCGAACTTTCTGCTGGGCGGGATGGCAAGGGCGTTGATTGTTTATTTCGAACTGAACACGACTTAGAGTTATCTAAAATTCAGTTAGCCGAATTGAAAACCTTGTTTTTGGAGCGGAATAAATCGATTGGTATAGGTAGTTCTTATCAGTTGATTACCAATGTTTATGCAGCCCCCATAGCGAACTCTGCGGATGGGAAAGGACGGGAATTTGTTCAAGGAGAAGAATCTTGGCCTTTATTTGGAGAGAACCAGTTTGATAAGCGGAAAGATGAACGATTTATGCGTTATGCAGATTTAGGATTTGCGATTGCGTCGCCCATCTTGGCCTTGTCTGAAGGAAGGCGTAGGGTTGAGATGATTTTTCGTTTTGATGAAGGTACCACTTCTACTATTGTACGCTTAATAAAAGACATAAGTCGTAATGAGAAAATAGGCCGTAAAGATGCCTTAGTCAAGATATTACAAGATAGTTTGATGTTGGAAGTAAGTAGTACTGGGCTTTGGTTTGAAGTACCTACTTATGAGGTCAACATTCCTACAGAAAGCTTGGATGATTTTAGCTTTTCCCTTGGTTTTTCCTTGCTAGCCTCTGATCCGCCTCTTTGTGATTATGACAAGGAAATGCTAGGTGATGGTTTTGATACACAATTACCTGTGGTCAAGATAAAACTGCGCTCAGAAGGTAGTATTTATGCCTACTCTTTCCTACGAGATTTAATCGTACAATCTGTTGAAATTAAAGTTGATGTAAAAGGAATTAAGAACCTAGAGTTGGCGAATGATTTAGGAAAACTAGATGCTACACTGCCTTTTCAACCTTTCGGCCCTACGCCCAAGCTAGGAGCTTATTTCCTCTTGGGCAAGGCCGAATTATTCCGAAAGGAAATCATCCATCTCGCTTTCAATTTTGATTGGTATAACTTACCGAAAGACAAAGGAGGTTTTAGAAATTACTACCAAGCTTATGGGCGCAGAGTGAATAATGAAGATTTTCTAGTAGGACTTTCTGCTTTGTCAGGCAATGAATTTATGCCGAAGGAGGTACTAGAACAGCAGTTATTTGAACTATTCGAAACAGATGAGCAGGAAGATACCCTAAAGGAAAGCACACATTTCGAAGCAATTAACTTAGAAAATCTAGGGATAAAACCCGATTATTTTTTGGGCAATCAAGAGATCTTTGATAATAATACCCGTGCAGGTTTCTTTAAAATTGAATTGACATCTCCAGAAATCGCTTTTGGACATGCTATTTTCCCTAAGATTTTTGCAGAAGTTGCGATGGAAAATGCGCAACAAAAAAGTTTTCCAGGCTTAAATATTGGTAAGCAAGTGCCCTTGAGAGAAGTGCCGGAAGCCCCTTTCATCCCTATGATTCGTAAGGTAACCTTGGACTATAGCGCCTCTACGGAGATAAATTTACTTGCGCTTCGGTCAGATATGCATTCTGCTAAGAGCCCTGACCAATTTTATCATCTTCATCCTTTTGGAAACATTCGTACATTCCATCAAAACCGTGCTTCTGACCGATTTTTGTTGCCTCAGTTCGAGCATCACGGATACCTTTATATAGGACTGAAAAATTTGAATCCACCTGAAAAATTGTCCTTACTTTTTCAAATGCATGAAGGAGAGGAAGCTAATACCTTTCACGAACGTCCAGAAGTCGTGTGGTGGTATTGGGAGGAAGGACATTGGGTGCGGATTTCGGAAGAAAATATTTTGATGGAAACTACGGATAGTTTTGCAGGAACTGGTATCGTTAGCCTGAAAATTCCTCAAAAAGCTTCAAAAGGAAGTGGTATCCTGAATAGCGATTTGCATTGGTTGCGCTTGACGATAGATGGAACGACTAGGGCTATTCCACATGTCAAAGCGATACATACCAATGCCGTTGTTGCTACTTGGTGGGACAATGGCAACAGCCGAACGCTTGATCGCACTTTGGCACCGAATACCATTAAAAACCTCTTGCATCCTATCAAAAGTGTGATGAAAGTTCTTCAGCCTTACCCTTCTTTTGGAGGAAGAATCAAAGAAGATGAATTGAGCTTTTATACTAGGGTAAGTGAACGTTTAAAACATAAGAACCGGGCAGTTAACTACTGGGATTTTGAACGATTGATACTGGAAAAATTTCCTCAACTCTTTCAGGTTAAGTGTATTTCGAGAAGGGGGAATGAAGATTTTATCTCGCAAGACAATACTGTAATGGCGATTATTGCACCGAAAATTGATGTCAATGAGCGGATTGTTCGTCCTCAAGTAGGTTTTAGTAGACTACAAGAAGTCAAGGGGTTCTTGACCAGTGTTGCCTCTCCATTTACTTCTATAGAAGTACGGAATCCGACTTATGAAAATCTGAAAATTACATTCGGTGTGATTTTTCAAAAAGGAAAAAACAACGGGAATTACATTGAGAAACTTAATAAAGATATTCGAAATTACGTTTGCCCTTGGTTGTATTCCTCCGAAAAAGCGATAAATATAGGTGGAAGTTTAAACAAGAATTCCTTGCTGAATTTTGTTAAAAATCGTTCTTATGTAAAGTTCGTTACTCGTTTTTCTATAGTCCAGATATATAAAGACAAAACGGGAGCTACTTATGAAGATACTGCTCGGAATCATAGTCATTCTCCTGTAATTCAGGCTAGTACTCCTTGGTCTGTACTAGTGCCTCTAGAGAGTCATCCCATCGTTTTCCTAGAGCGAAATGTCTACGAAAATCCCGAACCAGCTGCAATTGACTCGATGATTTTAGAAACGGATTTCATCTTGAAAAAAGATCAAGAAGAGGTTGAAAAGAAAGATGAATACGAAGATTTTTTGCTTGAATCTTTAGGGGAAAAAAAGAAGAAGGATAAGGTGTATTTTTTGAAGTTTGGTATTGGCCAATAAAACTAAAATTTAGGATAGTCTCAAGAACTTATGAGTTGAACCACTAGGAACCTCGATGCACATCTTCCGAAATATTCTTCCCCCCCCCTTAAAATCAAAGACTCGAAGCCAACCCCTCAAAAAAAATCTCAATTTTTTAAAAAAAATCTAACTTAGCCCTTGTTTTTAAAAATAAAGAAATTATCTTTGCAATCCATTAAGCGCAATACGGTGGTTTGTGGCAGAAACAAACAAAAAAAGTGCTTGATTTTATGCGGGTGTGGTGAAATTGGTAGACACGCTAGACTTAGGATCTAGTGCCGCGAGGCGTGGGGGTTCGAGTCCCTCCACCCGCACACACATAGAATGTTCTTTTGCATTCTAGTTTAAGGAAGGAAGGATTGAAACCGGAACACATTGATGTTGACATTTAGGTTTCAATCCTTTTATTTTATACACGATTACCATCACTAAATGTCTATGACAACTTTTCAGTTTGTTGGCTTGATAATCAAAGAATTAAATAAAAATATAGTCCTTCCTTTTTTCTCTTTTTTAGGCAAATCTGCCGCATTTCATTCCATCTTTCAATTAGGGTCTTTTGGTAAGCGAAATTGCAGCATTCGCCTTGATTTTTGTTTTCCTTATTCTTTAAAAAATTAATTCAACATGGCAAC
>JAHDHB010000243.1 GCA_020631545.1 Saprospiraceae bacterium
GGAACGTTCTGCTCAGTGCTTTTCTCCTGTGGTATTTTGTAGCAAAGCGAACAAAATTCGTAGTGCCTTGGTCGATAAATATCGTGAGACAATTCACAATAAATATTTGAGGAGGACAAGTGCAAGATATTTAGACCTCCTCCGCCTGCACCCGATAGCTATCGCGGATTGTCCTATGTCTTTTGTCCTTTGTCAACACGTCTTTTCAAGCGAAGCGTCGAAAACAATTAGGGCAGCAAAATAAACCTACTCGATTCAGCTTCATAAACTTCTCCAGTCGAGAGTTCTGCGATTATTTTTACTTGAAAACTAGAATCCAATTCAGGAGCTTTTGATAAAAACAAGGTCATTTCTTGGCTAGAAATTTTGCTGGTGTCCTGCTGTAGATAATCATTTACAGGGATTTTCTCATAGCGCTCATCATAAGTACTCCATAAATCATTCAAAGAAGAATTTGCTAAGTGTAAGCTGTCAAAATCATTTAACGTGATGATTGTCAAGTTATCTAAGTACTCATTTTTGGAACCTTCATGTCCACCTTCGATGCAACTGCACGCGTAAGCGGAATTCATTAATGAAAATCCATGCTTGCATGGAGCTTTAGCAGAGCTAACTAAATCTGCTTCAAAAAAAATAGATAAACTACTGAAGTCCACAAAATCGACCTCCGTGTTTTCTTCCAAATTCGGGTAATTTCGAATATTTTCTTGGAGTTCCATGGCTTGAATATCAAAATATGGCTGCGTTATTGTTGGACATTTACAATCTATACATTGCTGGAAGGTAAAGCCAATGGTAAGAATTAAGGTTAGGATTAATGTTTTTTTCATGGAATGCTGGTTTTTACTTGATCATTAACAGTATCACACAATGGCTCAAATAATATACCATATAGGCATAACTTCGAAAGAGGAATAACATCCTAAATCACGATTACAACACCTTTATAAACAGAAATGATTACAGTAAACCTTAAAGGTCAGCGTTTAGAAATACATTCAACTAATGGTTCTTAATAAGAAGAACGTTTAGTGCTTTGAGCTGTTTTTTGCTAAAAAATAAAGATATACGCCTAGCGGCGCATCATTCGGCGAGATGCGAAAGGAGAAGTCTGATATGTTGGATATGTTTTCACTAAGTTGTTTGCTTTTGAAAAAAACTAAAACCCGATAGCTTGAATTTCTTCAGGGGCTACCGGGACTGTTACTTTTAATAACTCTTGAATGCATGATTTAGTTCCTTTAATTACTTGATTTCGGAATAATAGACAATACCCATTTTGTGTAAAACATTGTTTATTTTGCTTTTATATCATTTTGTCTTACTTTTGCTCTTCATAAATTATTTAATAGAGAAATGTGGTTTTTAATAGTTTAAAACCACTATTTACAAAAAAGAGCAACAATATTTATTGTTTTCGTAAATTTTATTTCGTATTTTCGTAAAATATTGGACAATGATACTAATATACCAGGAAGATGGTAGGCCAATAGAAGGAAAAATTGAACCTATTGCGAATACTGATTTCCTTCTAATAAGGAATAGCGAACAATATCAGTTTGATTGGAATAGACAACGATTTTGTAAGGTCTATAAACTTACAGCGATAGGAAGTGAAGAAATTCTTGGCTTAATTTCCTTGGTCGACATCTCTAGAGAATTTAGAATCCACGTAAATTTGATTGAAGTTTCTAAGGAGAACATCGGAAAAAGTAAAAAAATAGCCAATATTGCTGGTTGTCTTTTAGCTTTTGCTTGTCGAGAAGCTTTCGATAGAGGATACGAAGGATTTGTGTCCCTTGTTCCAAAAACAATGCTAATTAGTCATTATATTAACGGTTATGGATTTCGCAAATTTGGAAGGATCTTAGCGATAACATGGAGTGATTCAGAAACCTTAATTCAAAAATATTTAAGCGATGACATACGAAGAAATCTATAAAAAGCTTCGAGAAGAATACACAGATGCAGAAATCGCTGAAGGATATCTTATTCCTCCTGATTTAACAGAGGAAGAAGAGTTAGAAATACAAGCGGAAATACGTGAAGTTCGATTTAAACTCTTAAAGGAGCGAACCGAAGAGCAGCGTTTACTATCCGATATATTGCGCCTTCGATTCCAGATGGAGAATTATTATAATGAAGGGATATATGCTGCTGGTAAAAACTTCGGAGGATTCCTAAGTGACTATATTCATATTTTAAAGAAGACAAAAAAAGCATTTGCAGAAGATATTGGCTTACATTACACACGTTTAAGTCGAATTTTGAATAATAGAGAAGAGCCAAATGTGGAACTGACTTATCGCTTAGAGAAACACTCTGGAGAGCTAATCCCTGCTTTATTGTGGTGGAAAATTTCAATAAAAAAACAAGAACATCTACTAAACAAAGACTTAAAAACAAGAAAAATAGAAGCTGCTAAGGTTAAAAATGCTTTGAAATTTAATACGGGTAGAACTGCGAGCTAGTGGTTCTACTCATGCATAAAATAATCCTAAAAAAGTCATTCCTTCCTAAACAATCCCTCTTCTTTGGCTGTTTCCTTACCGAGCTACCAAATAATAATAAAAATAATACAAGAACTCCTCGTTCAAAAACTGATAAATCGTTATTTTGGGGAGATTTTTTGATTCTACCTTAACTGAAAATCGGATTGCTTTTGGGAAATGAGATTTTATATGCATTCCTCTGTCCCTCTCTCATGTTCTCGACAATTCATTTAAAATCAAACCTTTCGCATGAAAAATACTTACTTTTTACTAAGCTTAATGGTCGCCTTAGTGCTTGGTCTTGCTGCTTGGTCAACACCAGATGAAAATGATTGGGAACGTAAAGTTGATGCTACTGTACTGCAAGAAGCACAACAAGGTCAAAATGTTGAATTTCTAGTTGTTATGGCAGAGCAGGCCGATGTTAGCCATGCCAAAACACTAAAAACAAAAGAAGCTAAAGGCACTTATGTTTTCAACACTTTACAACAAACCGCACTGCGTACACAAGCACAATTAACGACGATTTTGGAGCAAAATAATGCTGACTTTCGTTCATTCGTTATCGTCAATGCTGTTTGGGTGAAAGGAGACATAAACCTAATTCAAGCTATTGCGCAATTAAATGAAGTAGCTGAATTACAGGCTAATCCTACAACGCAATTCCAAGCACCACGTCAAGAAGCAGAAGATCCAGGTCGTTCTCCGTCTGCTATTGAATGGGGAATTACGCGAATTGGGGCCGACGATGTTTGGGCAGAAGGCTATACCGGCCAAGGCATCATCGTTGCTGGCCAAGATACTGGATATGAGTGGGATCATCCTGCTTTAATTAAGAACTACAAAGGTTGGGATGGTACAAATGTCGACCATAATTACAACTGGCACGATGCTATCCATAGCAATGGAGGAAATAACCCTTGTGGAGTCGATTCTACCGAACCTTGTGATGATAATAACCACGGTACACACACCATGGGAACTATGATCGGAACGGATGGTGCCGACAATCAAATCGGTGTTGCCCCTGGTGCAAAATTTATCTGCTGCCGAAATATGGATCAAGGAAATGGTACACCAGCTACCTACTTAGAATGCTACAACTGGTTTTTAGCACCGACGGATATAATGAACGCTAATCCAACCCCTAGCAAAGCACCACACGTTATCAATAATTCTTGGTCTTGTCCAGAAAGTGAAGGTTGTAACTCTTCCAATTGGTGGATGATGCAAACAGCAGTAAACAACTTACGTAATGCGGGCGTTGTTGTCGTTGTTTCCGCAGGAAATAGCGGTAGTAGCTGCGAAACGATAAGAACACCTTCCGCTATTTTTGACGAATCTTATACCGTTGGTTCTACGACCATTACGGATGCACTTAGTAACTTCAGTAGTAGAGGCCCAGTTACCGTTGATGGTTCTATGCGCATGAAGCCAGACATCGCTGCACCAGGTAGTAGCGTTCGTTCTGCTGTTCGTAATGGAGGATATGCGACCTACAGTGGTACGAGTATGGCAGGCCCTCACGTAGCAGGCGCCATCGCCTTATTGCTTTCTGCTCGTCCTGATCTCATTGGAGATGTGGATGGTATCGAAGCTGCTTTGAACCAAGCCGCAGTAGCTATGACAACCTCAGAAGGCTGTGGAGGCGATAGCTCTACAGATGTACCCAATAATAGTTTCGGACATGGCCGCTTGGATATTCTTTCTGCAATTTTAATCGTAGCTACACAGGAAATCCCTGATTTAGAGCATAAAGTTGCCATATTCCCCAATCCTTTCCAAGCATCCCTATCCATCAATTTTGTGGATTTGAAAGGAGAAACCTCCCTAGAATTGTTTACAGCTACAGGGAAAAAAGTTTTACAGGAAAACTATGAACTTTCTGATGATTTTGTTGGTTCTATACCTGTCAAGGACTTAGCACCAGGTATTTATTTCTATCGGGTAACCAATGGAGAAGAGATTATTGGCGGAAAATTGGTAAAAGAACAATAAATTTGGAGCCACTCCGAAAAAGTTCTTCTTAAAATACGATGTAAGCTCTTGGCTATCAAATTCTAAGCTTTCGTGCATATAAGAAATCACATTTCATTTTAGTGAGCTTTTTATGGATCCTATGCTTTCATTAATTTCTACTTTTCGGAGTAAACTCCAGTTTAAAATGGAGGATGGAGGATATTTTGCTTGGATAATCCTTATATGAATCACTTACAATTCTCCATCCTCCATTTCAACAATACTTATGGCATCTAAAAATAAATTTGATTTAAAGCTTCTTGGTCGTGTCTTGAAACTCGCTTTACCGTACAAACGTATGTTTTGGTTTGCGGCATTCATTTCCTTGGCGGTTGCTCCTATTGCTATTTTGCGTCCTTGGTTGGTACAACATACAGTAGATCAATACATCATGAAGCTTGACGGAGAAGGATTATTGCTCATAACAGCCGTCTTGATAGTTGTTTTAATTGTAGAAAGTCTATTCCGTTATTTTCAAATCTACTCGACCAATCTGCTAGGTCAATCTGTCATTCGTGATCTACGTGTGCGTGTTTTTCGACACATCACCAGCCTCAAAACTCAGTACTTTGATACTACTCCGATTGGCACTTCCACGACAAGAACGATAAATGATATTGAAACTATAAATTCTATATTCACACAAGGTATTATAGCCATTATTTCAGATGTTTTGACCATGATAGCGGTAATGGCCATCATGTTTTATACCAGTTGGAAACTGACCTTAGTTTGCTTGATTACTTTCCCTTTACTCATCTTTGCGACCTACATTTTCAAGGAAAAAGTAAAAGCAGCTTTTGAAATTGTCAGAAACCAAATTGCCTTAATGAATGCTTTTCTTCAAGAGCGCATTAGTGGAATGCGGATCGTTCAGATTTTTAATGCAGAAGAAAACGAATTGAAGAAATTCAAAGTCATTAATCGGGAATATACACAAGCCAATTTAGATTCTATTTTTTACTACGCCGTCTTTTTCCCTGTCGTTCAGATACTAAGTGCTGCATCCTTGGGGCTCTTGGTTTGGTGGGGAGCCAAAGGCGTCTTGAGTGGTGAGGTGACCTTAGGGGTGCTGATTGCTTTTCCTATCTACCTCAATATGCTGTTTCGACCACTTCGAATGCTGGCCGATAGATTTAATACCTTACAAATGGGGTTAGTCGCTTCTAATCGTGTATTTGACCTGCTGGATTTAGAAGATAAAATTGAAGACAAAGGCACGCTACAAGTAGAAAAATTGCAAGGAGAAATTGAGTTCAAAGATGTTGAATTCTCCTACATTGAAAACACCCCAATTCTTAAGAAAATCAATTTTAAGATAAATCCAGGAGAAACTTTAGCCATAGTTGGGAGTACGGGTTCAGGAAAAACCACCATCATCAATATCCTAAATCGGTTTTACGAAATTCAAGGAGGCGAAATACGGATTGACGGTCGTTTACACCATGAATATCAGCTCGAAAACTTGCGCAAGCATTTTTCTATGGTTTTGCAAGATGTTTTTCTATTTTCAGGTTCCGTCCTAGAAAATATTACTCTTCGCAATCCATCTATCTCTAGAGAAGCAGCCATTAAAGCAGCTAAACTCATCGGAGCACATGATTTTATTCAAAAGCTCCCTGACGGCTATGATTACGAAGTCATGGAACGCGGAGCTACTCTTTCGATGGGACAACGCCAACTCATCTCCTTCGTTCGTGCCCTTGTCATCAATCCCGATATTCTTATTCTAGATGAAGCAACTTCGTCCATTGACCCAGAATCGGAAGCTATTATCCAATACGCTATAGAACAACTTATTACCAAGCGGACATCCATTATTATCGCTCATCGTTTATCGACTATCCGACATGCAACAAATATACTTGTCCTTGACAAGGGCGTCGTCGTAGAGTATGGTTCTCACGATGAATTACTACAAATTGAAGACGGCCATTACCGTCAATTACACGATATGCAATTTTTGCAGGTAGAAGCTTTATAAATAAGTAACCCTCAAAATGCAAAGAGCATTACCTCACAGTAATCGCGGAATACCTTGAGATTTAGTTGTCACCTTGTGCCACAATCTACTCAGCTTCTATTTAGTGTCTGACTGAAAAAGGCATTGTTTTTATGTTTTTGTCATCGCTAGTCATCGGTTGAAGGCAAAACGCAAAATCCATCCCACACTCAAGTGATAACGCTACACTCCTTTTTCTCAAAATCGTCGTTTTATTTAATGAATGTGTCAGATACAAAGTAATTCAGTCAAGAGGACACCCCCTATTTTGTAGCGAAGCGAACAAAATTACTAGCCCATAATTCGGCCCTCTTTTAAATATTCCTTCTCAATAGCAGCTTTAAGCGCAGCAGCCGTTATCGTCTTTTCACCCTTCGCCACTATACTCAAGCAAGAGGTGTGAACGATGTTGATGATGTGAGCACCAGTAAGCTCGTATTTTTGAGCGATTTTTTCTAATTGTATCTCTTCTGACAAGGGAAACTCCTTGGGAAAGGCTTTGTTCCACAAGCGAATACGCTCTAGGTATTTGGGTTTAGGAAAATGGATAATCGCTTGGAAGCGACGCAGGAAAGCTTTGTCAATATTGGATTTAAAATTCGAAGCAAGGATGACCATTCCATTATAATGCTCTATGCGTTGGAGTAAATAAGCCGTTTCTTGATTCGCGTATTTATCATGAGCGTTTTGCGTGTTTGTCCGTTTACCAAAAAGCGCATCCGCTTCATCAAAAAACAGCATCCAGTTTTTGTGCTCAGCTTTTGCGAATAATTTGGATAGGTTCTTCTCCGTTTCTCCAATGTACTTAGAAACCATTTGAGATAAATCAATGCGAAAAACGGGAAGATTTGCAAATTTTCCTAGTAAAGAAGCTGTTAGGGTTTTCCCTGTCCCTGATGCTCCATGAAAGATCGCCCGAAATCCTGGTTTTAGGCGTCTAGCCAATTCGGGAATTTTATCTAGTTCTCCTTGATAATTTATCCAATGTTCAAGCTCCTTAATTTGGTCGAAAGTTGTTTTTGGTAGCACCAAATCCTCCCATTCCATCTTCGTACGTAATTGAACGGCAGGGAATTCCCTTGAAAAATCAGGAAGTTGCGTTTTTCCAGTAGTCAAAAGCGAAAGATATTCCTCAGAAATGGCTAATCCTTTTTCTAGAAAGCCGCGCCTTTGGCCTCGGTCATCCAATACCAAAATGTTTTGAGCAAGAAAGGGATGTTTTTTAGTAAATAACTGCTGCAATTGTATGCGCCGCGCCAAGTCATTCCCTCCTAATAAAAACAATGCCGTTTGGACAGAAGGCTGAAAACCAAAACCACTCGTATCTCCCACATCACCATACTCTGTAAAAGGCAGATTATCAGGCCGTCGGACAAGCATAACATCAAGAAGCTGAGGCTTGAGATAGGGCGCTAAGGCAAGAAGAAGAACGAAGCGTTCTGCAAAGGCAATTTCCTTGGAGGTTTTGGAAGAAATTTGCTTGAGCAACGAGCAGTAAGGGCTTTTTCCTCCATCTTTTAATGCTGGAAGTGGATATTCATAGAGTTTTTTAATCGATTCGTTCTTCGTGTATAACTCACCTTGTAGTTGAATCATTGCAACAAGATGCTGAAATTCTTCTTCTAAGAATTTGGCGTTTTGGGTAATGTTTGGGGACATGTTTTTTAGTTTGGAGTTAATGCTGTAGCGATTTTTTACAATAATTTTTTAAAACGTGGCTGACCGGTGCTTTTACTAGCAAGCTCACTAATATTAAGGAAAAATATGGAGAGATGAAAGAACATAGCCCTTTTTATGAGAAGCGTTCGACTAGTTTTTTCCAATTTTTCCAATGGTATTTTTTGGAAAGGACGGCTATATAAATTCCCAGACCTAATAACCACCCTACGAGCATGATTTGTGGATTGGCGATTTCAGTGGTAAAGATGGCAGGCGTAGCTAGTACGGAACCGTCGAAAGTAAGGATGAGACAAGCGAAGAGATTATTCACAGCGTGCATTCCTAGTGTTATTTCCAGCCCATCATCCATCATGGTACAGATCCCCATCCCTAGTCCTGTACAAATGTAGTACATGGCCATAATCTCCACACCAAATTTAGAAACTTCGGGGTTTGCCATATGAAGTAAGCCAAAAAGCAAGGAGGTAATAAGTAAAGGAATCCACTTGTAACGACTAACTAACCCAATGCTTTGTAAGAGATAACCTCGAAAAAAAATTTCCTCGAAACTTGTTTGTAGTGGAATGAGGAGAAGACTAATCGCAAGGAGTGGAAGGAATTTTTGAAGTTCAAAACTTAGATGGTAGTGTTCTGGAGAAAGAAAATAAAGCACTAATTCTAACAAGCAAGTAATACCTAGCCAGAGCAAACCAGCAAAAATCACTTTTGACCAATCTATTTTTGGGCGGCTAGTAACTACTGTTCTGAAAGGTCGTTTTAGTAGGTAGGGAATGGCTAGAGATAGCATAGCTAAGGCGAGTATGGGACTCATCAACGCTAATGCAAGCGCACGAATCTATTCCTAAATCCGCGAGGGAATTGGAATTAATCTGACCTCCGAGAGCTTGAACGGCAAAAAGTAGGAGGATTTGACCTAATAAATAGGAGGCAATCACGAATAGAATTATGACAAGGTGAGGGAACCAATGCCGCTTTCCGGTTTTTGCAATTTGGAAGAACAAATTTTGCTAGTTAAGAGTTACGAATTAGGAATTACGAATTAGGAATTACGAGTTACCGTTTTGGCTAGAATTGGGTGTGAAAAACGTTAACTTCAAACACGCGATAAACGGTCAAAAAATCTTACAAAATACTGTAA
>JAHDHB010000244.1 GCA_020631545.1 Saprospiraceae bacterium
CGCCAGAACGATAATACCACATGTCATTTCTGTACAAAAAACGTAGAAGTTTATGCCCAAGAGCTTAATTCCCAATTCAGATTAAATCTCATCCAAAGCTTCAAAGTAGCCTGTATTGGTATTCTTCCGTACATTATCCCAATTGAAAAAGCGGCCATTCATCGCTACGAACACACCATGAGGCAAAGTTTGTGTAAAAGCCAAAGCACTACCTAAGTTAAAAAAGCCATCCGAAGAACTACCAAACTTATAAGGAATCATCGCCCCTGTAAGCACGATAGTTTTGTCAACAATATTAGCCTTTGCAATAGCCTCCGCCGTTTTGACCATGGTATCCGTTCCGTGCGTGATAAGGATTTTCCTTGTTTGCGCGCGTTTACAATTATGAACAATCAACTGCCGGTCTTCATCCGTCATTTCTAAGCTATCCACCATCATCAAGGTACGAATGGTCAAATTCAAGGTACTACGACCCCGCTTGAACATTTCATCAAGGTGCGTATTTTGGAAGAATAGCTCTCCCGTAATCATATTGTACTCTTTATCGAAAGTACCCCCAGTTACAAAAACGAGAATATTGCGCTTCTTTTTCATATTACATTTAGATGTCAGGAGCAAGGATCAAACGTAAGGAAAACATTTCCCATTTAGTTAAGTTATTCTTCAGGAGGAAATGTATTATTCTCCGCCTTCATGTCCGCCAATCGTTTAGAGGGATCAATTCTTACAGCACTGATTTGCTTCACTTTTTTAGGAATGGTAAAGGAATAGCTGCTATTGACCCAAGCCCAATCTTCAAGCACGGTATAGTCTTGGTTTTTATTCTCTTGAGGCTTAGCACCACGCATGATTTGTAAAGGAATATTGAACATTTCCTTGGTGCCATTCGAATATTCCACCTCTACATCAATAGGCATAATCATGCTTCCTAGGCGCTCTAAAGTAATTTCAGTCGTCTTCTTATCCTTTGCTTTGACGGATTGAACGCTGTAGTCTATCGTTCGCACAGAATGTACAAAATATTCATTATACCAATCTAACTCCATTCCTGATTCTTTCTCGATTACACGCAAAAAATCATTTGGCGTAGGATGCTTAAAATGCCACTCATCATAGTAGCGTAAGATACCGCGATCCAGTGCTTCTTGGCCAACAACATAGCCTAACTGATGCATATAAATAGCGCCCTTGGCATAAGCTCCCGTACCATAAGCAGAGTTCGTTTCAAAATGGTCAGCATGCGTACAAAGCGCTTCCTCTTCCCCTGCACGAGCGAAGTAGTAATAACGCATATAAGTATTACTGTGGGGATCATTGGAAGAAGGGAAAAGATGTGCTTTAACAATGTTTGAAGCATAAGAAGTAAAGCCTTCGTCCATCCAAGCATAAAGTGCTTCATTGGTCCCCATCAACATCTGATACCAAGTGTGCATCACCTCATGAATCGTTACGCCAACCAAGCTACTCAAGGGGCGATGCCCAGTAATAAGCGTAGCCATAGGATACTCCATTCCGCCATCTCCTCCTTGGATAACGGAGTATTGTTGGTAAGGATATTTTCCGTAGGTCTTTTCTATAAATTTAAAAGCTTTAACTGTATAATCAGGAAGTTGTGCCCAAGCTTCTTCCGTGTTTTCATTCTTTTGATACAAGAAATGAAGCGTAGCGCCGCCTTCCGTTTTGGCTTTGACATGCGTATAATCTGGATCCGCAGCCCAAACGAAATCATGGACATTTTTTGCTTTGAAATTCCAAGAGAGTTTATCGCCTTCAGGGCGTTTTACTGCTTGCCCCTCTGTCTCATATCCATACCCAATTTCTTGTGGATTTTGAAGGATACCTGTTCCGCCTAGGATGTATTTTTTATCAATGTTGATTGTCACATCAAAATCGCCCCAAATACCATGGAATTCTCTACCGACATAAGGATTGGCGTGCCAGCCCATAAAATCATACTCACACATTTTAGGATACCACTGCGACATCGAATAGTCGATACCTTCTGTGCTATTTCTACCTGAACGACGTATTTGCTTAGGTACTTGAGCTAGCCATTCCATCTCAAATACGGATTTGCTGCCAGGGGCAATGGGTTGCGCCAATTCGACCTCAAGAATAGTCCCAACATGCTCAAACTTTACAGGTTTTCCATCCTGAGTAAGTGAACTGATTTTTTGAAAACCAATTTCATCTTCCTTGAGTTTGGAGATGCGATCACCCACTCTTCGATCCGGATCAATGATCGTTGTAGAACGAACATCCATCATGCTACCCGGCTGGAAAGCATTGAAATAGAGGTGATAAAACACTCGATTCAACTCATCATTAGAATTGTTGTAATAAACGAGCTTTTGTTTTCCATTATACTGGTGTTTTTCGACATCCATATCAATTACCATCTCATATTCTGCGCGTTGCTGCCAATAGTCAGATTGTTGAGCAGTAGAAAAATTAACGTAAAAGGAGAGGGCTATTAGTAAGATAAAATCGAAAGAGAAAAGACGCATGATCAATTGATTAAAATTTAACCCAAGCAACATATTTTGCTTGGAAAGTTTCACAACTAAAAACATCCCAAAAGTACAATAAATTGTATTAGCTAGTATCCGAAAACCGCAATTTTCAATTCTTTAACTATTATTTAAGACAAATGTGTGATAAAGCAGAACCATTAGTTCAAATGGGGCGAAACTCAAAAGCTTAGGGTTTCATCGCTGGAGATGTAACCCGCCCAAGCCACAAGGGATTTCTGAATACTGGAATCTCTTTTCCCTAGGGATAGAAAAGTAGGAATAGAGTTGTACGTCATTTTACTAGAAGGTAGCACGCACAGTAGCTCTACCCACATGAACCATTCTTGAATCACCTGTTTTACGGCCTTCGTAACTCATGCTTAGGAGTACATTTTTGGCAATTCTTCGGTCAAAAATCAGATTCCACAAATAGTTTTTTCCATTTTGTAAACCTTCTAAGATGGCATAAGAAACAGGTGTATTTTTTTCACCAGTATAGTTGACCATCGCGAAAGAAATATTGGAACGAATCTCTGTTTTCGAAATACGATTGTAAGTAGTTTCTAGTCGGAAATCATTTTTTAAGGCGGCTTCATCACCTTCTAAATTGAAGCTTTTTTGATATTTATACTTGAATTTTATCCGAAAATTCTTATTGAATAAGGCCGTTAATTGTGGCTCAACATTATAATATTCAAGCTGATAGTTTTTACTCTCGAATGCTTCTGAACGATTGAGGCGATGTCCTCCTGAAACCGTAAAATTAGTACCAATTTTTCGAGTAATATTCCAACGTGCTTTAGTAAAATATTCGGTTCTCAAACGACTTTCTAAACCAGATATCAAGCTAACGTGGTTACGATTATCGGAGACACCGAATTCCATACCATACTTAGGATCTGTTCGGTTGAAAAACAGGCTGTTGCGGATGTTGGAATTGAAGGTGACCAAATCGGCTCGAAAGGTAGAATCAGCAAGGTTAAGTTGGAAAGGATACCAAGGTTGTATCTGCTCAGATTCCAATGTTTTTCGGCTGATTCGAAAGACCGTTTGGGTAGAAAAACGACGGAAAAAGAGCGCTGATTTTCCTAATTCTTTTTCACGTCGAAATTTACTGGGGTTTATGCTCAAACTTTGCGTAAATAATACGTTGTTTGTACGAATAAACTGATTAGTAAAGGTCGTAATTCGAATGAAATTAGCTTCATTTTGAAAGGTAGCTTCCTCAAATTCATCCAATTGCTGTACCATATTACTATCTCTATCTATCCAAATATAAGTCCCTTGCCCTGGAGTCGTCTCCAAGTAGCTGAATTCCAGTTTTTGTTGCTGCCCAGCGCCTAGCTCATAAACAGTATTTGAACGAATAAAACCACCTTTTAGCGTTAAGCCATATTCCACCCGACCCAAGTACGTTTGTTGGTCATTTTGGGTCGTTAAGGTGGTATCTTCTACATGTAAATTACGATAGGTCAAATTCCAATTTAAACGATGCCGACGATTTGCAGAATATAAACCGTTGAGGTTGAATTCATCAGCGGTCGTGGCTTTTACGAAGTTCAAGGAATCAGGAGTATAGTCAAATCTGCGCAAGTAACTTGCTTCAAATTGAAAATTTTCAGAGGATGTATTTGAAATGTAGGATTTAAATAGATCATAGAAAAAACTATTGCTTTGCAATTCTTCAGCGTTATTTGCAAAACGCTGGTTTTTTTCGCGTTCCCCATAAATTCCCGCTTTCCAGTTGTTTAGCTTCTTGAAGGTTTTAGAGAAATCAAATTTAGGTCTAAAAAATTGACTATTCCCTTCGCCTGCTTTAACCTCTAAGTAGCTACCTTCTAATAACAAGGCGAATCCCTTGCGATTTAAGCGCGTAGAAGCAAAATGCTTGGTTCCTGTGTAGAACGTATCTTGTAAAAACGTACCAAATTCATAACGCATTTTTCCCCATTGCAGCTTTCGGAGCTCAAAACCAGCCTTAGCAATATGCTCATTAGCCAAGGTTTCCGTATCCGCATTCCAATCTCGCTTGAATTCTACGGCACGGTAAGGATCGATGCCCGCAAAATTTTGACTAGCAAATTCATAGTTCAAAAATGGCGTAAACGTTGTCTTTTCCTTAGATTCAGCATCTCCAAGTGTTAGTACATGATTGTAACGAACATTCGTTGCTAGTCCAGCATTATCCTCATCTTGGATGTCGGAAAAAGTGTTTTTATCATTATTACTTAAAGCAATCTCCGCATTGATCGTTGCTGTTTTCGTAAGCTTGTATTCTAAACCAGCAGTGTACAATTGCTTGCGCTTTGGTGAACTTAAGCGAATAACAGGTTCGTAGGAGCCTTGCGGAATGCCTAAACTATCTGCCACCCACTCATAAATACGACCATTAACAGTAGATTCTAAAATTTTATAACGGCCTTGGTTTTGGCCTACCTCCGTGAAGGTTAAGAGGTAAATGGCCTCATCAGGAACGGTTGAATAGACAAAAACGCTATCGTAAGCGATTCCCGAAACCGTAGTATCAATTAGTTTATACTGTATTCGATTAACATCATAGGTCGTCGTATCCAAGGACGGAAATAGTGTGCTTTCTACTTGGTCTCCAGCCTGTTGGAAGGTTTGGCGTTGAATGGCAGTTAATTCTTGACCAGATACTTGGTTTTTACCATCTTGCTCAGAGAACTGATTAAAATAGACAGAGAATTTATCCTGTTCATAAACTAAATTTGCACCATACAAAGTCCGTACATAACTATCTGTAGAATAACTGAATTCAACAACAATACGCTTGTCTTTAGTTATTAGCTGATTGGTTGTAAAGGTTAGTTCTCCTGTATTATAATCAATGATATAGTCGTTTTCGGAACCTCTTATCAGTAATTGACCATCTATATACACTCTCTCCGTTCCAGCAAGAACGATAAGAAATCGTTCCCCACTATTCCCCGTAAGTTTGTAGGGGCCTTGATTTCCTTCTTGTCCATTGAATGAATTGCGGGCAAATTGCCCTCGCTGCACCGCACCACTAGCACGCCCAGAAAGAATGCCCTTTTCGCCTATTTTTCCCTTCGAAGTTAAAGAAGCTCCTTGGAGCCGCTTATAATAATTCATGAAATACCCCTTAGGTCTAGAAAGTTGATAATCTCCAGCAATAAGTACCGTATTCTTGCGTTTTAGCTGTATAAAAATTTGGTCAAACTCTTGAAGTTGCTGGGTATTACCTTCGGGCTGTAAAGGAATGTTATTATCGGTGATAGCAGCTAGGATTTCGATATCATCACCTATATTTCCTGACAGTTGTAAATTAAAACTAGAGTTAAGGACTAAATCTTGATTATTCCCAAAAGAAACACCTCGCGAAAAGCTACCGCTATAGTCCAATCCTTGGTAATTAAAGACACCAGCATCTGCTTTTGCGGGCTCATACCGGATGATGTGTTCTTCCTCACCTTCATAGCCAATCCAAGCGGTATCTTTTCGGCTTTGTACTGCACTAAAGGCATAAGGAAAAACGCGATAACGAATTTCAAGTGGCGCTTCCGCCTGTTTCTCTAGCCAAATCAGTTTGTTATCCTCTATCTTGTAAAAAGATTTATCCAATGTTTCTCCCGTACTACGGTTAAGAATAACTAAAGTCTCAGGGATAATAGTAAGACTATCAAGTTGTAAGGTGTCTGATTCTGGGCTGATAACAACATTGCGGAGGTTAGATAAAGGCAACGGGGTAGGAGGGAGGCTATCCTTATTTTGAGCCATCATATTTAGTGAAACCCCAAGGAAGAGCAATAACCATGAAGAGCTAGAAAATAGTATTTTATATGGTAGATTCTTGGTCATGTTCATCGTCGATTCCAAAGGCCATTTACGAGTACAAATGAATTTTAGAGCGTTTCTCGTAATTTAGCAGCACGGCTGCTTGTAGTTTATAACGGATATTTAGTAAAAAAGTTAATCATCACAAATTTCGTGCTGTAAAAATAAATGAATCAGTGTAATGAGTGACTTTGAAACGATAAAAAAATAACTTCCTGATTTGACGGAGTATTAATTAAGCGCTAAACTACGTGTTTATTGGGCTAAATGATCAGTTTTCCAGCGAAGAGAAGCCCTCATTTCTGCTAAAGAAAGTGGAAGTTATTTTTTTACTGTTACTTAACCTTAACATTTGTGTCATAAAGAGTAGTAAGTATCGTTGCAAGTCATTTATCTTTATTAACTGAAAAACTTGTGTTTTATTTTGAAGAATTCCCAAAATCGGCTAATAATGTTTGGGCTTGGCTTGAATCTTGTACGTAAGAAAGGGATTTTATAAGGAAGACTTGCTTTTAAAAGCGCTAGTATTTTTTATAAAAAGACCAATTTGAAAATAATATCACAAATTAAGCAATGAAATTAGTTTTACTAATTGGGTTATTTATGGGATACAGTAATTTTGGTTCGGATAGCACGGCCTATAATTTAAAGCATTTAGTTGGTGAGTGGTCGGAAGCTCGTTTAAATACTGAGACGGGAGAACTATTTGCTGCGCCACCTTCAAGAGGAGGTTCCATGGCTTTAATCTTATCGGAAGATGGGAAAGCCAAATGGAAAGGAGCTTTAGCCTGCGGCTTTGGTAGTCAAAGGAATGGTACTTGGGAGGTGGGTAAAAAGGGAGAACGTATTTTCTTTTCTTTTACGGAGCAAATTGGCTATATGAACAATCCAGAAAGGAAAGCGATTGATGAACAAGAAGTGATGCAAATAGATCGTTTGACTGAAAGAGAACTTATTCTTATCAATGGAGAAAATGTTGTTTATCTTTTTAAGAATTAGTTTTACGAATTCTTCAGTTAGATTGAAATATGTTGTCACATTATTTGAGATAGCTGTAAAAAAAAATGGAATAGAGGCAACTTTTACCTAACTTTGTACGTCTATGATAAAGTAGTTTCGATTGAAACAACTCCATTTATCCGAATATACCACTATTAAAAGTCAAAATACCCTTGTTTTGTCCTCTTCAATTGAAGTGAGGAGAACGCTTAACTGTTCGTCCTTGCCGCTGTAATCTCGGTTACTGGGAGGAAGGATATGGCCTATTTTTTTTGGTGAACCAATATTATTTTGACTTTTGTTTACCGCTCCTTAAGTAGTATTTTTATTTGCATTATTTTTCAAGTTTTACTTTTAAGTTATCGATAAAAATGCTATTTTCGTATTGCCTTGAAAGAGGCCACTCAAAGAAAAACCTAATTTACGCGCTTGATCTAGCTTCATTAAATTCTTAAATTCTCTGAACTATGTTCCTAAGAATTGTTACCTGTTCTATCTTTTTTCTTTTCTTAGCTGCTGCAAACTTGAATGCGCAAACACTATTGGCTGATAATGACGTCTTAGAAGCTACTACGCTTCATATGGTGTCAGACAGTGAGGATGGAATATTTTTTACAGACCCTGAAAATAAGGTCTGCTACATTGACTTCGATGAAATTGACGGAATTGCAAAGCACCTTATCGTCAAAGGAAAAGCTGGGGAGGTTTTGATAGACGAAGCTCTATGGGATTTGTCCCCTAATACCATTTACGAGTTAGACTTTGAAGAATTTACATCTGGAGAATATAAAATTGAACTTCACACCTACTCTATGATTATTAAGAAACATTTAGACGTTCGATAATGGCGTTGAAAAATATCTTGTATGAAAAAGGCTTACTATTAAACAGTAAGCCTTTTTTATGTCTACTAGAGTGAAGAAAGATTAATCGTTTTCTTTTTGTGCTCCTATTGCTAAAATTTAGGAATGAGCGCTCCCGTTTTCTTCTTGTATGCTTCATAAGCTTCATTTCCTTTGTATTTTCGCTCTAGTAGCGGTACACCGGATACCCGTGTTAAAAGCCAAGTGATAAGGATAGGGCTAATCAAGCTGAAGTACCAGGAAGTATAAGGCAGCGAAAACAGAAAAATACCCCACCAGAGTACAATTTCTCCAAAATAATTGGGATGTCTAGAATAAGCCCATAAGCCTGTTGTCATCAACTTTCCTTTGTTTGCTCCGTTTTTCTTGAATTTATAGAGTTGATAATCGCTGATTGATTCCCATAAAAAACCAAATAGCCAAATAGCAGCTCCTAGTATTTCTAAGACACCTATTTCTGTTGGAGTAGTACTAGCATTGACCAGAATAATAGGAACAGCGACTAGGTACAACAAAAAACCTTGTAGCATAAAAACGTAGAGAAATGATTTGAGCAAGTATTTATCACCCCACCGCTTTCTCATATTTTGATAGCGCCAATCTTCTTCTTTTCCTATAGCTCGAAGGTGGATGTGGGACGCTAGTCGAATTCCCCAGATTGAAATCATAAATAAGAGAATGTATTGTCCTTGTAAGCGGGCGCTATAGAGGGCAAAGGTAAGTATAGCAAGGAGTACAAAGCCTAATCCCCATGCAACATCAACAATGCTATTGTCCTTTTTTAGTTGAGCTAATAAAAACCAGGAAATCATATACAAAAAGATAGAACCAGCAGAAAAAAGAAAGATATTAGGCATAAGAATTCTATAAGAAAATGATTTTGGCAAAATACCATAGCACATTATACAAATATACTATGGTAAATGTTCAAAAATCGTATGGAATTATAAAAGGATAGATGGAATTTACAAGCCCATTTTTGTATACATTATACCTGAGTTTACTCTGAAAAGTAGTAATTACTGCATGAAAACGATTTATGATATGAAATGTATGAAATCCTCATGGCCTAAATTATTATTTGCTAGCAAAGAATAAACATCATACTTCTTAAAT
>JAHDHB010000245.1 GCA_020631545.1 Saprospiraceae bacterium
ATAAATTTTGATGTAATAGAAATGACGAGAAAGGACTTAGAAGGAGGTCTGCGACCTTTTTAAGAGCATATAAGGACGAAATGGGCGAAAACACGACTCTAAATTCCTTAACTAAATGGCATGGAATTATTAATTGAGGCCACTCCGAAAAGACTCTTCTGCAAAACACGATGTAAGGTTCAAAAGCACGACGCCCACTATTAACTAGTAAACAACATTTTACGAAGTTAGACATTCATAGATCTCACCTCATAAATCATATTTTTCAATTAACTCCTACTTTTGGAGTAAACGCTTAATTTAAAGCTTCCTTTTGTACTCTTAGCGATAATGGCTCTTTTGGAAAAGTAATGAAAAAAGTAGTCCCCTCGTTTTCCTCCGATTCCAAGCGAATCGTTCCTCCAAGGTTTTCGACAATACGTTTACAGGTGGCTAAACCAATCCCTGTTCCTTCATACTTGTTTTTGGGGTGAATACGATGAAAGATGTCGAACACCATTTGTTGATTCTTTTTTTCAATCCCGATGCCGTTGTCAATAAAAGTGAGGGTATAGTTTTCACCTTCTTCACCAGCTAATATCTTAATGATAGGATTAATATCTTCTTTTGCAAACTTAATACTATTCGAAATTAGATTTTGGAATAGCTGAATCATACCTGCACCAAAAGACTGAATAGCAGGCAATTGGTCAGACTCAATAACGGCTTCCGTCTCTTTAATGGTAAGATAGAGGTTGTTGGTGACTTGTTTTAATGTTTCGTTGAGATCGACCAATTCTAGATTTTCAGGTTTAATCCCTGCAACTGCATATTCTAGTAAATCTTCTAATAATTGGCGCATCCGCTCCGAGGAGTTTTTGATCATACTGACAAACTCAATGCCTGCTTGATCAAGCTTTGAAGAGTAACGAGTTTCTAGCAAATCACTAAAACTGTTAATCATGCGTAGAGGTTCCTTGAGGTCATGGCTCGCCTTACTAGTAAATTCTTTGAGGTCTTCATTCATTTTTTGAAGCAACTCTTGTTCCTTGTTCAACTGAGCGATTTGTTGATCCTTTTTCTCCGCTTCGTATTTAGAATGAAGATTATTGATCGTTTTGGTTTTTTCTTCATTAAATAAAGCTTCCTTAATTTTTACATAACTGACATAATATTCATAAGCCTTTCGGTGCTTATTGATCATTTGATAGCTATCTGAAAGACTTTTGTAAGCATCAAGGATACGGCTTTTAGCCCCAATTTCTTGGGCGACTTCAAGACTACGTTTGGAAAAAGCTAGAGCCCCCGTGGGTTTACGCTGCTTGATATAAACGTTACTAATATTTTTTAAAGTTTCTGCTTGACCTCTACGGTCAGAGATTTCTTCTTGAATATTCAGTGCTTTGAATAAAAAATCTAAGGCTAAATTGTATTTTTTAGTGGTTAGATAAACTTCACCAATCCAACAATAAGAATGTGCCATTCCATATTTATCACCAGTGAGTTCTAAAATAGAAAGAGCTTTGAAATAGAAGCTTTGTGCCATGCGGTATTCCCCCATGTTTTTATAGACATTGGCGGTATTATTATAGGCATAAGCCATGCCGCTACTATTTCTTACTTCCTTATAATTTTCTAGTGATTTTTTGTGATAGGTAAGCGCCGTATCGAAATCATTTTGCAACTCAAACAATAAGCCTAAGTTATTGTAAGCATTGGAAATAATTTTCTTATTGTCGTTTTTTTCTCCAATGCGAAGCGCTTTGAAGAAGAATTCAGAGCCATTTTCGAAATCTCCTTGAAGGGTATGAACAATGCCAAGGTTGCAATAAGTGGCAGAAATATCTATGGTACGAGGATTGGCCTTCGCTATTTGAAGCGCTTGATTGTAATAATTTTTGGCTTCCTCATAGTTTCCTTTATTCTTATAGATGGTACCGAGAGCATCCACCGCTTGCCGAATAGACTGAGAGCATTGTATATTTCGCGCTAATTGTAGCGATTGGTTAGCATACTCAATTGCCCGGTCAGGCTCGCTGGTACGTAGTTCCCATGCAATCGAGCATAGTAATTTTGCACGTTCCTTTTCTAGTTCCGTCGAATTCAGTTGTGATAAAAGATGACTTACCGTTGCCATATAATCGCTTTGATTTGCTTCGGGAGACCGAATTTACACTAGCAGAAAACTGTTAGTCCTTTGTTTGTTTATCGAAAGAAGTATAGAATATGTTGGACTTCTGCTTGCTCAACAACCGTACACAAGTCCTTAAATACACTCCATCAATAATATTTAATGTTTGGTTCAAAAAAATAATTAAGAAAATGAAAACGGCTGTAGTCATGTTTCTATAGCTATTTTTCTAAAATCTTATACGCACGATTCACTAAATAGTTTACACAAGATGAATATTTTTGCAAAATATATTATTTATTTCTACAAGAAAATCCATATTCCGTTTGCAAATAGAACCAATTGCATATTTCTAAAAAAGGATAGACCTAATTTTGTTTAAAGGGGGTGGTATTCTCAGCGTGAGTGTAGAGATAGGAATTCATTTTAACAGAATATGTCAAGAACCAGTACCACAGCCCCTACGCTATCAAAGTTTCAGGCAATTCATACTGCTTAAATCTATTTTTGTAGTTCCCATTTAAATCACAAGTCCTCTACTTTAGTGTATTTTTTGCAAGTTAAACATTTTAATACTAAAAAACTATCGCAATAGAAAAAAAGAAAATCACATAACACCTATATCAGATTAATTACTACTTTCTGCAAAAAGAAAACCAGACTTTTTAAAACCAATGGACAGTCTTTAGTATTCGCAAACCATGTGATAGGCTGTAAAGATAGGTCTTCTTCTTGATAATTTTAAAAATTCATGTATTAAAATTAAAAATTTCTAAGCCCCCGCAAAATCTCGCTTATCAGCATTCACCTTTCATCTAATTGATAGCAAGAAAGTAGGAATTAATAAAAAATACGATATAAGATGTATGAAACCTCTTATGGCGTAAATTATTATTTGCTAGCAAATAATAAACATCATACCTCCTAAGCCCAAGAAAAAGCATTTAGCTTAGGTGGCTTAGAAAAGGTCGCAGACCTTCTTATAAATCTTTGATGCCTAGTGGTTCAACTCATAAGTTCTTAGATGTCTAATAGGGTTAAGCCCCCCAAAAAGTTGACGCCCGAAAGCCTAAATCTTACATCGTATTTTGAAGAGGAGTCTTTTCGACAAGGAACAAAGTAGCCCATCTACAAAAATCACATAGTAGAATAGGCCGCATTCCGTTCAATGTAATCCAAAATTTTATCCGCGATATTAGTGCCCGTCGCTTTTTCGATTCCTTCTAGACCAGGCGAAGCATTAACCTCCATAATCAATGGCCCTCTAGCAGATTGAAGCATATCGACCCCAGCTATACCCAGTCCTAAAACACTCGTTGCTTTTATAGCCGCAGCATTTTCTTCAGGAGTAAGTTCTATCACTCTTGCGCTTCCTCCTCGATGAAGATTGGAGCGGAATTCCCCCTTTTTGGCTCTCCGTTTCATGGCTCCTACTACCTTTCCATCAACCACAAAGGCACGAATATCAGCTCCTCCAGCTTCTTTGATAAATTCTTGAACAATGATTCTAGCACGAAGTTGATTAAAGGCATCAATAACCGATTCTGCTGCGTTTTTACTCTCCGTCAAAACGACACCTAGGCCTTGAGTTCCTTCTAGCAATTTAATGACTAAGGGCACTTCACCAACATAAGGAATTAGGCCATCAATACTACGAGGATAATTGGCAAATGCTGTCTTGGGAAGCCCTAAGCCAGACATCGATAACAGTTGGAGACTCCGAAGTTTATCTCTAGAACGTAAAAGCGCCTCAGAGCCTGTAGCTGTGAAGACTTTCATCATTTCAAACTGCCTGATAACTGCTGCACCGTAAAAAGTAACCGATGCCCCAATCCTTGGAATAATAGCATCAACATCTTCTATTAAGGTACCTCTATAAGTGATTTGAGGACTGTTTTTGTGAATTATTATATTACAACGCAAGTGGTCAATTACCTGTACTTGATGCCCTCTAGCTTTGCTAGCCTCCACTAGTCGAGAAGTTGAGTACAAATTAGCTTTGCGCGACAAAATTTTTATATTCATTTGTTTGTTTAGTTATTTAAGTGGGAAACCTTTATTCTCCCTTAAAAAGGAGCAATTGCAATCTTCCTGACCTACTTTCTTGAGCTATTCATAAAAGCATTTTCCGACAAAAATGAGTTTTCAATTAAGTTCTTGGACATAAACTTCTTCGTTTTTCGTGTAGAAATTTTGTATAGGGTATTGAGTATAATCAGCGATACAATATCGGGATACCGTCATTACGAACTGATTTTCCTTCGGAAAATAGAAAAGTCCTTCTACTCTCTACCTTTCTACCCTCTACTTGGTTCTGGCTTTGCCAGAATAGGGATTTGCAGAAAAGGATTCAATCATCTAAATTCTTAAATTTAGACGTAAAAAAAGGGATTTTGGCCGTGTTTTTTCTTTTTTATTTTGAATAAAAAAGCGTTCGAATATAAGGTATGCCTCAGTTCCCTAGCATGGAACTCTTTATACTTGCCGCTATCTTGAAAAGGATAAATGAGAAAGGGAACAGAACGGTAGGGGATTAGTTTGGCGGAGGAAATCCACTCCTTTAAAAACTACTTCAAAGGATATACAAGTAATAGCGTTAAGTTTAAAAAACCACTAATAAACAGGTTGATTAAAGGGCTAAAAGCATCTATAAAGCTATTTAGCTCAATTCAAACAGAAACACACCTTCTACCCCCAAACGGCTAATAGTTTTCAACGATTTCACTTGAAAAGAAACCAACAAAACGTTACAATGACTTGCAAAGCAAGTAGAATTTATTTGTACCCAACATGAAACAAGGCATCTCCTTGATTTACAACGGATGCATTATTATGGCCAAATAAAATGCCTGTTTGAGTCGAAGTGACGATAGCTTCTGAATACCCGTAGGGGTCACTAATAATTCCCAAAGTTTCTCCTTCAACTACGGAATCTCCTGACTGGCGCAACCAGCGGAACATACCCGATTTAGAGGCCCTAATCCATCGTTTTTTAGGTAGTGTAACGGTAGGAAATGCAACGGGAGGAGCTTCTTTGATCATCTTATGAGCATGGAGTACACGAAGCGTCCCTTTTATACCTTCTTTTATAGAGAAATCTTCTATTCGCAAAGATTCACCGCCTTCATATACAAGGAATGGCGTTCCTCTTTCTTGGGCTACTTTACGCAATGATTTATCAATGGGATGGGATGGGATTAGGTAAGGTGGAGCAAAGATTTTGGCTAATTCAATCGCTTTTTCATCGGATGGAGAATAGCGGATTTGGGGAAAATTGTATCGGGTAGAACCACCAGTATGAAAGTCTAGACCAAAATCTATCCAAGGAAGAATTTCATCAGATAAAACATGCGCCACTCTTGAAGCCAAGGAGCCATTTTTATTACCTGGAAAGCTACGATTCACATCTTTTCCATCGGGTAAGTCTCTGGAAAAATTAAGAAAACCATAGATATTAAGGAGAGGGATGGCAATAACGCTGCCACAGAGCAAATTGTTAAAGTGTTTATTGGCTATTAGTCGTCGAACGATTTCAATTCCATTTACCTCATCCCCATGTACACCGCCTAGGACAAGAATAACTGGCCCAGGTTTAGCACTCCGATAGGCATGTACAAGAAGATCGATATGTGTTCCGGAATGCAGTCTAGCTACATCAAGGTTAATTTGCTTTGTTTCACCAGGAGCGACTTTAATGTCATTAATGATGAAGTTTTTTTGATGTTTCATTTTGTTAAACTAATCGTTGTATTTTCCGCATTATAGGCAGAAATGAGCAGTTTTACAAGCTAAAACAAGAAAAAGGGTTATCAAAATTTAATGGGCGAAACTGTTGTTTGATTTGCACAAGGATCGCTCAACCTTCTTTTTGTGGGAAAAGAAGACTATTTTTTTAGAATAATTTGGAATTCAGCTAGAAGGAAAACGGCTAGATGAAGCCGTTAAACGCTTTCCCAAACAGCTTAATTCCAAATTATTTCGATCAAAGTAGTAAGAGCATAATCCATTTGCTTTTCATCCGTTTTGTAGAACCTCAATCAAGGCTATTTAATTCTTTCATTTTTCTTAAGAAAATATGCGTTGCAAAAGTAAAGAATAGGATAATAATCATGGTAGTCGTAAAGAGCCACATAAAAGGTATTTGAATCTCCATGGTGTCCAGTTTATTACGGTTAAAAATAGAAGCTTTTTTTTGAAACTCACTTATCGAAATCGTTTCATCAGAATTAAGATCCGCCTCAACAAAATACTTGATGAGCGAATCTCTATTCCATTTAGCATCAGTTTGGGAAGCCCATTTGAAATATTCTTCCTTAGTTAATAGCTGATCTTCTCCAGCTACAGAAAGAAACAATTCATGCTGACTTCCTGGTATTTTTGCATTTAGGTCTTTAGGATATGTGGAGTAACCTAAGACCAATAAGCCAATGCAAAGAAGGCTTAAATTTAGGGCGGGCAAATCCATTTTAGGGTGTTTTTCATCATCTTAGCTGACGATTTATAGCGTGAATTAATTATCAGAACATAGTATATTATACCAACTTGGGAATACAGGTATTTTATCTTAATACAAAAGTCGGTATAAAATATTTAATGAATAAGAGAGATTATACCCGTATCTTAAAACAGGTATTTATACCTGTTTTTGATGGTAAAACACCTGTTTTTACTGGGAAACAGCAATTAAGCAAGTGATATTGTTTAGATGTTTGTATTATTGCCTAATGGTACTGCTCATAAGTTTTTGATAGTATAGGCTCGGCGATTTTTGGAGCTAGATAAACTGCTCATAAGCAATAGACCGTCAACACCTTAGAAACACCATTACTAGAAAAAATAGAATTACTTTTTTTCAACTATGCCAACGTTTTTTCACAATCCTATTTCAGGATGCAAGTCGGTATTAGAAGCCCTATTTTAAAGTCTCCTAGCCTTGAAAACTGAAAAAGTTAAACTTGCAAGCTTTTATCAACTGAATTCACGCATAAAATCACTGGTTTATCCTATCTTTGAGAAGGACAAACGGGGGATTGTGCTAAAACTATAAACCTGTTCTATGGACAATCCACTTGGGAATAATGAACTCGTAATTCTAATTATTGTAGGCATTACAATAATGACGTTATTTGCGGTTACTCTTATCGTTCTCTTTTTGATAACTCAGCGAAAAGTGATGAATGAGAAGATGCGCAGGCAGAGTTTGGAATTGCAGCATCAAGAAGAGTTGTTGCAAACAAATATCTTGGTACAAGAAGAGGAACGAAGGCGTATTGCTAAGGATTTGCATGACGATATCGGCTCTAAGCTTAACGTCATTCATTTAAATATGCATCGACTTAAGAAGTTTGGAAAAGGCGAGCAAACCTTCGAGGAAATCGTAGGAGATATTAAATCTCTCATCAATCGCACAATTCATACGACAAGAAGAATCTCCCATGACTTATTACCGCCTACACTGGATGATTTTGGTTTGGGAGAAGCTCTTAAGGAATTAGTAGGAGCTCTTGACAGTAGCGAGATGGAGGTGGAGTTGGAAATTTTGACCAACGATAGAGAACCTAGTCATAAACTGGCGGAATTGAACCTTTTTCGGGTTGTCCAAGAACTCATTAGTAATTCCATCAAACACGGAGGAGCGAAATGCATTAACATCCAACTTTGGCAAGAACAAAAAGAAATTCGACTCTTTTACAAAGATGATGGTAAGGGGTTTGATGCTTCCAACATCCGAAAGAAAAAAGGACTTGGTTTGAAGAATATCGATAGCCGTCTAAACATGGTGAAGGCATCTATAGAATATGATTCAAAAATAGGTGAAGGTGTGAAAGTTAGTGTCTTATGTCCTATAGTCGAAGACGCCTAGTGGTTCAACTCAAGCGCTAAATGGCGTTTTCTAACTAAATAGACTCTAATAGCGGTGAATGTCCGCTAAAAAAACGCTACAACAGCCTAAATTGCCTTATTGATCATCATTTTATTCAAGCGTAACAAAAAACGCTCTATTTTCTGACAAATTAAGCAAGACCAACTAAAACTACTTTTTAACATATCCTAAGATACTATGAAACGAATTACGATAGCCCTTGTTGACGATGAAGCTCTTTTCAGAAAAGGGATGTCCATGCTTATTGGTGACTATGATGACTTTGAGGTAGTTTTAGAAGCAAAACATGGCCAAAACCTTTTGGAGCAAATGGAACAAATTGAAGAGCTTCCAGATGTAATTTTAATGGATATGCAGATGCCGGTCATGAATGGCATCGAAGCAACTAAGGCTTTACAAGAAAAGTATAACGAGATTAAAATCGTTATTTTGACAACGCATTACAGCAAAGCATTTATCCTAAATATGCTGGAACTGGGCGCCTCTTCTTATTTGCCTAAAAACTCCGACCCTGATGAGGTTATTAATACACTTCGAGGCGTTTATGAAAAGGGATTTTATTACAATGACCATGTGATGAAAGTCATTCGTGAAAATATGACGCGTAAGGCATTTAGCAAATCCAAAGTTTCTAAATCACCAGAATTGACGAAGCGAGAAAGAGAGGTCTTGCAATTAATATGCGAGCAAAACACGACGGCTGAGATTGCGGAAAAACTATTTATTAGCCGACGTACTGTAGACGGTCACCGAAATAATTTGCTTGATAAAACGGGCTCTAAAAACGTGGCCGGCTTAGTTGTTTTTGCCATTGAAAATAGAATTGTTCAGGTGAAGAGTCAAAATATTTGGGACACAGGCAACGAAGGAAATTCACTTGATTTTAAGTAAGATAAACCGACGACCCAACGCACGATATTGCCTTTTTACTGTTTTAAATGATGCTTAATGAAACTAAATCTTGACTTGGCACGGCCAAGCAAAAAGGAGTGGCTTGATGCCGTAATGGATGATTTTGATGCTTTTTTACAAGACCATGCAGACTGTGAGCGTAAGGCTTCTGCCATGGCTATGAGTTTTGTCGCCAAATATCCTGATAGGATAGAAATTATTCCTGAATTAATTGAAACAGCCGTCGAGGAGCTAGAGCATTTTCAATCTGTTTACCAATTGATGGAAAAACGAGGTGTTTTACTTCCGCAATCTATGGGAAAAGACATGTATGTTGCTCAATTGGTCAAACTTTGCCATTCTGATCGTGAGCGGAGATTTATGGATCGGCTTCT
>JAHDHB010000246.1 GCA_020631545.1 Saprospiraceae bacterium
CATTGGTTTAAGGAGGGGATAAATATCCAAACGATAACGGGTTCAAACACCTTTACACCTATTGATTCTGGTTATTATCAATGCTTTGTAGAGAATTCTAACTTAACTCAAACTGGTTTTAAACAGGATTTAGGACTTTGGAGTACAAGCCTGTATTTTATTCCTACTTCGGCTTGCCCAACAATGGCTACTTTTGAAGAAATTCCAGCCGAATTATGTGTTAATCAAGAAGATACTTTTCTAGCAACAGATCTAGGAGCTGGGGCTACTTATGCATGGGATTTTGGTGCGGGGGCATCTCCTTCAACTGCGACGGGCATTGGCCCTCACAATGTTTTTTATAACAATTCTAATATAAAGACAGTAGCACTTACGACAACACAGAACGGCTGTACACAAACAACCTACCATAGTGTTCAGGTACACTCCTTGCCGACTATTGACTATCATCCAGATGTAAGCATATGTTCAGGAGGTGTGGTTAGTCTTTTACTCTCCGAAAATCCAGCAATTAATTATTTCTATGTGTCTTCACCAACTGGCCCCACGCTACCTTCTGAGGTTCAACTGCCTTTAGTCTCTCCATCAGTTACAACGACTTACACTATCTATGCAACACTAAATAATTGTACAAATGTTTCTCCTCCAGTTACCGTTTTTATTGATGATACTCCTGTGCCTTATGTAGAAGCAGGTAATGATCAATATGTTTATAATGGGGAGTCTGTTGTTATTGGTGGTAATCCAACCACAAGTGCTTCAGGGCCAAATGTAATTATTGAATGGACAACGACAGGTGATCCGAGCTCCATAAGTGACCCCACAGTTATGAATCCTACGGTTACGCCTAGCGGCTCTAGTACCTATACTGTTTGCGTAACAAATGACTCTTGTACGAAATGTGATGAGACCGTTGTTTCGATAATAACGCCCTCCATTCAAGGCCCAGCACAAGTTTGTTCTGGAGAAGATGCTTTTTTTCAAGCGACCAATATGGGAATAGGTGCAACTTATACATGGGATTTTGGGCCAGATGCTACACCTACAAATTCCAATGCTATTAACCAAGTCGTTTCTTACAGTATTCCAGGAACTAAAACCATAACCCTTACCGTCACTAAAAATGGTTCTAGTGAGACCGTATCCCATGAACTAATCGTTTTATCAAATGGGATCATTACGCCAGTTGAGACCGTATCCATTTGTGAAGGGGAATTCATTGTTCTCGAAAGTCAATCTACTCCTGGTGCCTCTTGTTATTGGACACCTAGTATTGGATTAAATAATCCGAATCTAGCAAATCCCATTGCTTCTCCTACTGATACAACGGTCTATACATACTATTGTAACATAAATGGTTGTATCGTTACTTCTACCGTCACTGTCAATGTTATCCCAAAACCAATCGCTAATGCAGGGACAGATACTCTCATCTGTGATGGTGAAAGTATTGTACTAGGAGGTTCTCCAACGACAACTAGCTCTGGGCCAAATGTACAAGCCTTCTGGGAACCTAATACTCAACTTAGCGATCCTTCTGCTTTCAACCCCATAGCCTCGCCTTCCGTTAACACTACTTATACCGTTTATATAACAAATGACGGTTGTGTTACTAGTGACGAGGTGTATGTTGAAGTATTTCCTTCTCCTCCAGCAGATGCTGGACCGGATCAAACTATCTGTAGCGGAACGAGTACAACCATTGGAGGCTCCAACAATAATCCATTCGCAACCTTTTCTTGGTCGCCAACGACAGGCGTTTCCACACCAAATTCAATGACTTCCTCCGTATCTCCTACGGAGACCACCCTTTACACGCTTACGGCTACTCGATTTGGATGTTCCAGGTCGGATTCGGTGCTAGTAACGGTAGATCCTTCTTGTAAAAATGCTCCTTGATCTTGGAGTAGGGCTATCATGAATGGCATTAATTCCTCATAACAGTAGCACCAAGCGCCTTCGCTCATAAAAATTTGACTTCCAGATAATAAGCATTAAACCATTAAACTTTTTTAGAGCTACTGTTCTTCATTTTCCATAACAGCCAAAATATATTGTCCAGTTTTAAAATTGACTGCATCCCATTTTCTGCCGTTCTTTGTAATCCATTGACTAAACAACGACTCTTAACACTTAAAAATTTATTAGATGATGACCAACTACCTACCCTATCTTGCCATATGGCTCATGGCTTGTATTTCTCTTACTTCATCTAAAGCACAACCTTGCTTGATGAATGACTCTCTTACCCTCGTCGAAATCTATAATGCAACTGGAGGCCCCGACTGGATTACGACTTGGGATTTAAATACGCCTGTATCTACTTGGTATGGCGTCACTATTGAAGACTGTAGTGTAACTTGCTTAGATTTGGACGGCATTGACGGCTGCACCTATGCCTACAGTTTGCTAGGCAATAATCTTAAAGGAAGCTTTAATACCGTACCGTTTGACTTACCCAACTTAAAGGCTCTTTATTTATCTGGTAATCAAATAAATGGCGCAATATATTCTTTAAGCACACTCGACAGCTTGGAAACCCTTTGCTTCAACAATAACCAACTCAGCAGCCTTGTTCCAGACTTTTCCAACGCTACTAATTTAACAACTTTGATGTTGGCCAATAACCAAATGAACGGTTACGTTAATGATTCTCAGTTCCCCAGTTTAAAGCTCCTTTGGCTCAACAACAATAACATTCGCAATATTTTGAATACCCCTACATTCAATGGTCTTGAATGGCTGGATCTTTCTAATAACTATTATAATTTTGGTCAATTAGCATTCATTTCGGTATTAAACCCTAATATTCCCACGTATTATTATGCTCCTCAAGATAGCTTGGAATTGGAACAAGATGGTTGGACATTGTCCGTGTCGGCCGGTGGAAATACAGCGGAGAATACGTATACGTGGTATAAAGATGGGGTGCTACTTAATTCCTCACTTGGAAATAATTCGATTATCCCTAGTGATGCAGGCTACTATCAGTGTGAAGTAAGCAATGCTCTCATCACACAGGCAAATTTCAAGCAAGACTTAGAATTGTGGTCAAAAAACACTTACTTTACGCCCTGCATTCCTACCGAAATTATTGCTCCAAGTACCATTTGTATCAACAGCACAACTCAGTTTAATTGTTCTTATACAAGCGATAGTACTAGCTATGCTTGGAATTTTGGAAGCGATGCTAGTCCCCAAGTTCATGCTTTCAGAGCCGCGAATGTAACCTTTAACAGCCTAGGTACTAAGACCATAGCACTTACCGTAAATTATGGGGATTGTGTTGAAACGATTTACCATACGGTAGAGGTTATTCCTTTTACAGAAACCTATGCGGGGCAGGATCAAACCATTTATCCTGAAGATTCTGCTCAACTAACGGCAACCATTATCCCAGATGCGACCTACCTTTGGGAGCCTTCTAGTTATTTAGATAGTTGGTATAGCCCTACGCCTAAGGCAGCTCCTATCACAACAACGACTTATGTCCTACATACCACGCTAGGTACTTGTGTTCAAACGGATACCGTGACTGTTTTTGTACTTCCTCCTACGGTTTTCGCTGGGCTAGATACTTATGTTTGCAGTGGTGAAGGTGTGACGCTAGGCGGTTCCCCAACGACCTCAGTTACAGGCCCTAATGTGGTCGTAGAATGGACAACGACAGGCGATCCTAGTACTATAAGTGCTATAAACGCCCTGAATCCTACGGTTACACCTATCGAAAATACTACCTATACGGTCTGCGTAACGGATGGCGTGCTGCTAGGATGCGATGATGTCTATGTAGAAGCGATTCAAGGCCCAACCGCCATCGATGCGGGAGACGACCAACTTATCTGTCTTGGTACACAAGCTTCTATAGGTGGCATCAATGATCCTTTCGCCATTTATTCTTGGACACCGACCACGGGGCTATCGAATCCCAATGCCCCTAGTACCCTTGCATCTCCAAGCAGTACTACAGTATACACACTTACAGCAAATCGTTTTGGATGTACGATTTCGGATACCGTAACGATAAGCATCGATCCCACTTGTAAAAAAGCACCTTAATGCTTGACAATCCTTATCCATTTCATCTATTTAAACCATCTTAAAACAGCAATTCTCGGTTTGGCATAAAAAACATGTTTTTAGTAACTAATGAGTCCTCTCTTGCCTATTTTGGGCAAAACTTGGTGGCTTATTTTACGAACCAAGGGGTGGAAACCCCTTGCTATAGAACCTCGAAGGCTACCGCCTTCTCTTGCGAACACCCGATAGCTTCCTATTGCTTTTGCAAACCGAAAATTGTTGATCTTAAAACGATTATCATGCATTATATAAAATATTATTTCGCTCTTATTTTAGCTCTTTTTATCCTTGTTTCTTCTTCCAATGCACAAGCTTGCTTAGAGAATGATTCCTTGGCCCTTGTGAATTTATACAATGCCAATGGAGGCAATAATTGGACGACGACTTGGGACTTAAATAATCCGGTCTCTACTTGGTATGGTGTACAAGTGGTCGACTGCAAGGTTATAGAAATACGGCTGAATAACAACAACTTAACAGGTACTTTACCCAACCTTAATTTGCCTCATTTAGAGATTTTATACTTAGCGAACAATCAATTGCTCGGTGCCATTCCTGCTTTCTCCTACTTGAATAAATTGGAGTGGTTGGGCTTGTCTAGAAACCAATTGACAGGTACTATTCCTGATTTTTCTAGCTCTCCAAGGCTTATGGGCTTGGATTTATCGGAGAACCTACTCGCTGGGAATCTTCCTAATATTTCAAGTACAAGCGATTTGGAGTTTTTGAACGTGGCGGGCAATCAACTCACAGGCACTATCCCTAGTCTTTCCTCTCAACGTACTCTTCGTTTCTTGAATTTATCTAAGAATCAATTCAGCGAAAGCGCCTTGGATTTTGCGAATTTGACCAACTTAGTGAGTGTCATTTTATCGGAGAACGAACTTTCTGAAAATCCAGAGGGATTAGCGAACTTGCCATTCCTTCATGAATTATTTATCACTCAGAATAAATTCAATTTTTCAGCTATCCTACCTTTAGTTACTCTTGACAATTTCAATTATGCCCCACAAGATAGTATCGCTATTTCACAACCCGCTCCATTGCTTTTACAAGTAGATGCAGGAGGAAATAGTATGGACAACACCTACATTTGGTACAAAGATGGTATCGCTCAAGATACGATTGTAGGCGATAGCCTCTACCCTATTTCTACCCTTGGTGCTTATCGATGTGAAATCAGCAACAGCAATTTAGCCGACTTCACCTTGTATACGCATACACTAAATGTTTGTGGAAATATAACAACGCCTAGCTATCCACTGGCCAACCTTTCCTTCAATCTTCCTCCTTATTGTGCTAATGAATCCTTGACTTTTCGAGTGAATGCTGTTGCTGCTGATAGCATCTCTCGTTATATATTCATGGCAGATGGGGAAGTCCTACAGGATAGCTCCTCGAATATATTGACAGTAAATGACTTGAGCACAAGCACGACCATTTATGCCCTACTTGTACATACAAATGGCTGTTTGAGCCTATCTAGCGAAGAAACGATTGATTTTTTGGAACAATCTACTATCACAACCTGTAACCCTAGCTCTGATGTACTACAAATTACCTTAGAGCAGGGTTCTGTTCCTTGGTCTTTTGATTTGAACGCGATGGATAGTGAAGGGAATACAACACAAACGTCTTATACGGTTTCCTCTCTAGACACCACTTTGACTTCTTCTATCAATACTCAGTATGAGATCATGAATATTGCTAGCGCACAAAATGCTTGTAGCAACACCAACAACCTAGTAGCAAGCCATATTCAAGGCTGCGCAAACGTCTGTGTAGGCTATAGCAATCCTCAACTCGAAACCTATACGGCCAACTTCACCAATACGGTCGATCCTAGTACCATTCAATGGAATTTCTTTCCCATAAGTGCTATTCTCAATGGCGATATAGCTATTTACAATGGTCAAGCGGGGAATATGGTCGACATTGACTTCTCGAATCCTGCTCCTAGCATCGATACGCTTGTGATTCAAGCTACTGCAACGACCGATTGTGGTACTGAGATACTGAAATATCAGATTGTTTTAAACCAAGCTTGTGTTTGGCCAGGCGATGTAGATAATGATGGAAATGCCTTGACAAACAACTTATTCAACTTTGTAAACGATGCGCTTGCGCTTGAAAATGCAAAATCTAGCTACTACGATCCCGTTGTCAATAGCCAAGGTACGGAAACAGGAATTACGTTCAATAGAAATGCGGGCTGCTTAGCAGTGAATACTTATGATTGGGCGCCCCAAGCTTCTAGAGATTGGGCTATTGAGCTATCTGATGGCAGCCAAGTTCCTTTTGAATACTACCTTGATAATCCAAACGGAGGAGGGAGTTGGTTCAATTTAAAATATGCAGATGCAAATGGCGATGGCGAACTAACAACAACGCAGCAGTGGGACAGCACCTTTTATCAAAATTTGGAGGAGGTACCCAATCCTTCGGATATTGATGTGGTGGTTTATCACGCAGAAAAAAATAGCCAGCATAACGGCAATGCTCCCATCGCTAAAGTGGAGCAAAACTATGCAGAACTTTTACAGATTACACCTTCCGATTCCGTTTTAGTCAATGGTAGCGAGTTGGTCTTTACCGTGACGCTTGGCACTCCTACGGAGCCTGTAGTTGATGTGTCGAGTGTCGCTTTTGTTGCCGAAGCAGAATTTGGCACCTTCCAACGTCCTTCGCTTAGTTTGGTCAATAGTCACTTGACGAATTACTCTGGAAATTCTTCGAATCATCCTTTCCTTAAAGATGATGCTGATGGTGTACCTGATGATAGTTTGGTTTGGTATTCCTTGCTTTCGCGAACGAAGCTCGATCCTACGCCAAGCGTTTCATTTATAGGGGAACAGGTCTGTGAATTGACCTGCCATGCTACGGTAGCGGGCTTGCTGGATCCTAGTGCTGCTGGAAATAAACTGTCGAGTAATCCCTTGGGAATACCGGTCAAATTTAGGATTTCATCGGGAGGCGTACTCCATACTGACGGGACAATTACTCCTGTAAAATCTAAAGAGGTAACGCTCTATATACAACCCAATCCAAGCTTGAATGCAAAGGTCATTTTACAAGGAGGTTATGAAGAAAGTGAGGGATTGATGCGTGATGACTTGCGAACGCTTAACCTAATCCCTGCCCAAGAGCCTTTTTCTCAGCTTGTCGGTTATGACTCCCCTCAAGCGGAAGCAATTGGCTTAAGGATGACAGACAGTTCGGCGGTACTGTCTGTCACGGGGCAGGAGGCTATAGTGGATTGGGTTTGGGTAGAAATTTGGGATAGCAATGCGACGAATGACTTGCTGCTGGCTAGGCCTGCTTTACTCACACGCGCTGGAAATGTGGTGGATATGGATGGTTCTTCTCCTGTTCAGCTTTGGAGAATCCCTCAGGGAGAATACTTTGTAAAAATCCAACACCGCAACCACTTAGGAACAACAACGGCGTTTCCTATTCTGCTAGATGCTTCTGCTTCGCTTGTGGATTTCACGACAATTCCTTTAGCTGGTGAGGTTTATGTTTCTAGCGCTACAGGAACTCAAGCGCTTTTTGCCGGCGATGCTACTGGAGAAGGGTCTATTGATGCAAGTGACCGAAGCGCGACTTGGAATGCACGAAATACGACTGGATACTTCCTTCCTGATTGCAATTTGGATGGAAATGTAACTGCTGCTGACCGCAGTATCACTTGGAATAATCGCAATAAAACGAATTAAGATGCCGAGCGGAATGCTAGTGTCAAAGACTAGTGCTTCAAGAACTAGCATTCCGCCCATCAAACATCCTATTTTTACTCCGAACTACTCCACATTTTTTAACAACAAAAACTAGTTTACTATGAAAAACCTAATTTTTCTACTGCTACTCCTATGCCTTTCTTTAACTCAAATCCTAGCACAAGATGGCCTATATGATTTACGATTCGTAAAGGGTACAAACAATCTATCAGGCAAGTTTGATCTTCAATTAGAAGTAAAAGCTAGCAAAGCGAATACAAACTTCCACATTTCTGACCAAAATTATCGTTTTTCTTTCAGTGATAACGCTTTAGCTAACCCACGAATTAAAGAAGAATTAACACTTAGCAGTATTGTTACAACGACAACACCTTCAACGCTATCTTTTTATTCCCCTCACACCTTAACGGGAAGCCTTGGCAATGTCATTAGCTACAATATAGAGTTAAGTGGAGGAAATGGCTACCCTTTAAATGAAACAGATTGGGTACCGATTGGGATTGTTGAATTTGACTTGGTCGATCCTAATGCTTGTGTTTGGTTTACTTGGCATACGCAAGATCCTCTTGACTTCCCCAATACCTTTGTTGGAGAGATTTATCCGGATTACACGCTGGCTAGTGCGGATGAAGGAAGCTACAAAAACCTACAAGATTGCCCACAAAATAGCGCTCAATTACCTATAACGTTGCTAAATTTTGAGGCTTCGCTAGCGCTAAAAACCATCGTCCTAGAATGGGAGACCGCTATGGAAATTAATAATGATCGTTTTGTAATAGAACGTTCGGTCAATGGTGTTGATTTTCATCGAATCGGGATGCTTCTGGGGCAAGGAACTACGACGACTTATCATGCCTACAAATTTGTCGATAAAGAGGCCTACTTCTTAGCTCCTCGTGTTTTCTACTACCGCTTAAAACAACTTGATGATAACGGACAATACACGTATTCTCCTATCGAAGTCATCAAAATGGCTAGCCTAGATACTGAGGTTTCAACTTATCCAAATCCCGTTGAAAACGAATTAACCGTCAGGTTTTCAAGTGAGTCCCAAGAGGATTATAGTCTTTCTATTCTCAATAATTTAGGGCAAGAAGTACGCTACTTGGATCCTCTTCCTCGCCATACTGAAACAATCGTTGATTTAAGCGACCTTCCTGCTGGAAGCTACTGGCTAAGAATCCAAGAAGGCGAAGCAGTCACCTCAAGGCTTTTGATAAAACACTAAGGCCATTCAGCAAAGGCTCTTCTTCAAAATTTTCTGCACATTTTGAACAGAAAATTCAATTTGTAGCGTTTGTTCTGGAGGACACGCGGTGCGTCGGCCATCCGTGCGAAAGCGCGGGGTTTAAAGAAAATAGAGCAAAAAGGTGCGTAGCGCCGACCCTGTAATCGTCTGTTTATTTTGACGTTAGAACGATTACGGGGTCGGTACGATGTACCTTACGT
>JAHDHB010000247.1 GCA_020631545.1 Saprospiraceae bacterium
CAGTTGATTAGTATCTTTTTTTTAACTACATTTGAGTTTAGGGCTTGAATAGTTTGGAATATTGACTATCTTGTCTTTCCACGGATGTTTTTATTCTTCACTTTGTTATTTCATTATGGTATACAATCTAAGCGATACGTCTTCTCTTGCTAATCAGTTTCTTTCGGAACTGCGCAACGTTCATGTACAAAATGATGCCATGCGCTTTCGACGCAATCTGGAACGTATAGGAGAAATTTTGGCCTATGAAATTAGCAAAACGCTTTCTTTTAAAGCTACTGAGGTCGAGACGCCTATGGGCATCGCTTCTGTAAATTTGCCTGACGATAAGGTGGTCTTGGGTACAATCTTACGAGCAGGAGTTCCCATGCACCAAGGTATGCTCAATTATTTTGATAAAGCAGAAAATGCCTTTATTTCTGCTTATAGAAAACATCATAAGGATGGTACTTTTGAAATCAATCTAGAGTACGTTTCATGTCCTAGCCTAGAAGGTAAAACCTTAATCCTCACCGACCCTATGGTTGCAACGGGGGCCTCTATTGTCAACTCTATCAATGAATTAAGCTCCTACGGTACGCCAGCAAAAATCATCATTGCTACCGTCATCGCTGCTACGCCTGGCCTCCAACATATCCAACGCAATCTTAAAGATGTCGTTATCTGGACTGCCGCTATTGATGATGAATTGACGGCGAAATCCTATATCGTCCCTGGTCTAGGAGATGCTGGTGATTTAGCTTATGGCGAAAAACTGCAAGAATAGTTGCCGAGTACTTAGGGGTTGTAAAAAAATATTTTTATAGCTAAAACTCCCGTTATTCCTAGGTTTTCAGGAGCTACGCCTAGAATGTTCGAAAAAAAGTTCATTTTTTTTTATGGAAAATTGGCTTTTTTGCGTCTTATAAGTAGGAGACCGCAATTTCCTACAACCGCATTACGAAGATTACATTAATTTCATTCACATTGCCTTACATTCGAAATGTAAAGCTGTAAATCAACGCAAATTATGTACGTAATGCCGGTTAACACCATTAAACACTGGGCTGAAGAGGATAGACCAAGGGAAAAACTCATGTTGAGGGGTAAACACAACCTCAGTGATGCTGAATTATTGGCAATTTTACTAGGAAGTGGCTCAAGAGACGAAAGCGCCGTCTCCTTGGCGCAACGAATTTTAAAAGAGGCCAACAACAATCTTCAAGAATTGGGAAGACGTACCATTCACGATTTTCAACGCTTCAAGGGGGTAGGAGAAGCGAAGGCCATAACCATTGTTGCTGCTATTGAACTGAGTAGGCGAAGAGAATTGACGGCGGCTTTAGAAAGACCCAAAATCATAAAAAGTCAAGATGCCTATGAGTTAATTGCTCCTACGCTTGCGGATTTATCGCATGAGGAATTCTGGGTTTTACTGATGAATCGACAAAGTATGCTGATTCATCGCCAAAAAATCAGCACTGGAGGCGTAGCTTCTACCATAGCCGATCCTAGGATGGTTTTTCGATGCGCTGTTGAAAAATTAGCTTCCTCTATCGTCCTTTGTCATAATCATCCTTCCGGCATTTTACATCCTAGTCAGTCCGATATTGAATTGACACGAAAAATGATAGAAGCGGGGAAAGCCTTAGAAATCACCATTTATGACCACATCATTATCTCTGATCGAGGCTTCTTTAGCTTTTCAGACAATGGGTTGCTTTGATTAGTTAGGAGTTATGAGTTAGTAGTTAAGCGTTTTTTGGGATGAATGGAGGACGATGTGTTAAAAACATTAACTTCTTCACGAAGGACTGATTATCAATAGCTAAAGATTGCTTCATCAATATAAAACGACAAAAAAAACGCCTAGCTCCTAACTTCCAAGTCTTAACTAACATCTGGCTTAATTTTTGTTGATTTTCAGGAATATTCTTGTAAAAAACGGATAAAAAAGTGTAATTTTGCGCCCTATGTATCAAAAACGAAGTTTAGGAATATTCATCGCCATTTTAGTTTTTATGGCAACGAGTTGCATGAGCGAATTTGAGAAAATTCGTAGAGGCAACGATTATGAGCTTAAATACCAGAAAGCTTTAGAGGCTTATGAGCAAGAAGATTGGTACAAAGCTCAAGTTCTTTTAGAACAAATCACTGGTGTATTTAGGGGTTCGGATAAGCTAGAAAAGATTTATTTCTACTACGCTTACACGCATTACCATCTTGGAAAATTCATCTTAGCAGCTCATTATTTTAAGAATTTTGCCAACACCTTTCCTAATAGTGAATTTGCGGAGGAAGCGCGTTTTATGAATGCTTATTCCAACTACGAGCTATCGCCTAACTATCGCTTAGATCAAGGAAATACAGATGAAGCTATTCAAGCCTTTCAGATTTTTGTCAATACTCATCCGAAAAGTGATCGGGTAGCAGAAGCTAACCAACTCATGGATCGCTTGCGTTTTCGACAAGAAGAGAAAGCTTTTGCCGAAGCTGACTTGTACTATAAGCTGTCCGATTATAAGGCAGCTAACCACACGTATAAAAATGTTATCAAGGAGTTCCCTGATGCAGGAGATGTTGAACGTGCCCGTTTCATGATTGTAAAATCTTCTTACAAACTAGCTCAAAATAGTATTGATTTAGTGAAAGAAGAACGATTTGACGAAGCCATTGAAGCCTATAAAGAATTCAAGGATCGTCATCCGTCTAGTGAGTACATTGCTGAAGCGGAGAGTATCTACAAATCTTGTGTCCTAAACATTGAAAAACTTAATTAATGACCAGTTTTAAAAAACGTGCTGTAGGGATTGACCCCAATGCAAAAGCTCAAAATGTAATTGACGTTGCAAATAAGACGGGTAATGTCTACCAATCTCTTGTTGTCATTGCAAAAAGAGCTAATCAAATTTCCAAAACCATCAAGGAAGAATTACATTCTAAATTGAATGAGTTTGCTGTAAATACAGAAAACTTGGAGGAAATCCACGAGAACAAGGAACAGATCGAAATCTCTCGTTTTTATGAGCGTCTTCCGAATCCTGTTTTAATCGCTTCGGATGAGTTCATGAATGATGAGTTAGAATTCCGTTACAAAAAAGAAGAAAAGAATTTTCTTGGCTAGGCATCTTATAGTTTTCTTCGCTTCGCTTGAAACGACATGTTGACAAAGGACATAGGACAAAAGACGTTCTTTGATAGCATTTTTTGTCAAAAGTGAATTGTCTCGCTATACATGTTTCCTAAGCGGTTATGTGATTTTGCTTGCCTCTTGGCAAGATAGAGTGCGTTTAGAGTGAGAGTATGCGTGTATTTTGAGGTATTTTTAGCTCTAAATGTACGCTAAGGAAAGCTTTTATAAGCCGCTGTAAGTAAAGGTCATTTCAAAATATAACATTCCCGTTTTATTCTATATGAATGGAACGGGATTTTATGCATTTATAAACTAGGGAATTCCCTTCTAATTCACTGAATTATTTCACTTCAAGGAAAAAAAATCCTCTTAGGGATTACTGGTAGTATTGCTGCCTATAAATCGGCTTTGCTTACTCGCTTACTCATCAAGGAAGGCGCAGAGGTACAAGTCGTTATGACACCTTCTGCAAAGGATTTTATCACACCACTAACCTTATCGACCCTCTCCAAACGAGCTGTGAGTTGGGACGTTAGTCAAGCAGAAAGCTGGAATAACCATGTAGAGCTAGGCCTTTGGGCTGATGCCATGCTTATCGCTCCCGCTACAGCGAATACCCTTGCCAAAATGGCGAATGGGCTTTGCGACAATCTACTCCTTGCCACTTACCTCTCGGCTCGCTGCCCTGTTTTTTTTGCTCCTGCCATGGATTTGGATATGTGGGAGCATCCTTCTACTAAGCGCAATATTCAAGAACTGCAATCCTTCCAAAATCGGATGATTCCAGTAGAACATGGCGAATTGGCTAGCGGCTTGGTGGGCAAAGGGAGAATGGCGGAACCGGAAAACATTGTCCAGTTTTTGAAGGACAATATCGTTCCTCCAGTCCAAGATTTTAAGGGCAAAAAAGTCTTAATTACTTCGGGACCAACCTTTGAGCCTATAGATCCTGTGCGTTTTATAGGCAATCGTTCTTCAGGTAAAATGGGTTCTGCTCTGGCCAAAGAATTTGAAAATCGTGGTGCAGAGGTTCTTTTAATTTCCGGGCCTGCTCAATTTATTGCAGAAGGGAAACATATCAAGAATATAAACGTTACTAGTGCAGAGGAGATGTACCAAGCTAGTGTAAGTCACTTTCCAAAGATGGACATCGCTGTGATGGCTGCCGCTGTAGCCGATTTTACGCCTGCTACCGTTTTTAATAAAAAGGTAAAAAAGACGGGAAGTGGCTTGGTTTTGGAATTGAAGAAAACGAAGGACATCGCTCTCGAACTCGGCAAATTGAAGCAAAAACATCAATTGACGGTTGGTTTTGCGCTGGAAACCAATGATGAAGAGGTGAATGCCCAGAAAAAATTGACGAAGAAAAACTTTGATTTCATTGTGCTCAACTCACTTCAAGATAAAGGTGCAGGTTTCAAGCATAATACGAACAAAATAACTATTTTTGATAGATACAATAACCATCGAAAATTTGAGTTAAAGACTAAGGCAGAAGTCGCTAAAGACATTGCTGATTATCTCAAAAATCTTTCGAATTGATAATTTGACTACAAAAACACTTGGTTCTGGTTGTGCTAGCTTAGGGGATGTAGAATTAAAGGACTTGTATCTTGTCGAATGGATTTAACAAACTAGAGTTTATGAAAAATATATTGTTGATTTTCAGCTTATTGCTCCTTTTCGTTTCGGGAGAGGCTCAAGAACTAAAGTGTAAGGTTCAAATCAATACACCTAAGTTGCAGACGGTTGATCCTAAAGTATTTGGTACCTTGGAAACAGCTATCCAAGAACTTATGAATAATAAGAAATGGACGGAAGATTCTTACGAAAACTTTGAACGTATTGAATGTAATATCACTATAAATATTTCAGAAGAACTTTCGCCAACTTCGTTTTCTGGCAACCTTTTTATTCAGGCTTCGCGCCCTGTTTATGGCTCTGGTTATAAAACCGTTATCTTAGAACACAATGATCGAGATTTTGTGTTTGAGTACAAAGAATACCAACCTCTTATTTTCGTAGAAAATCAATTTTCTTCTAATATTACTTCGGTCTTAGGGTTTTATGCTTATATGATTTTGGGACTAGATTATGATACTTTTTCTCCATTAGGAGGGAGTGATCTTTTTCAGAAAGCTCAAGAAGTACTCAATACGGTTCCCCAAAGTGTGGGCGTGAAAGGCTGGAGTTCGCTTGATGGCCAACGTAATCGTTATTGGATGATTGAAAGTACGCTAAATCCTCGTGTCGCGCCCTTACGTGAAGCGATGTACGACTACCACCGTCAAGGATTAGACTGGATGAGTAAAGATCCTGAAAAAGGGAAAGAAAGCATGATCTCGGCTATGGAAAAACTAAAAAAGGTGAATTCCAACTATCCAAATTCTATGGCTATGCAAATGCTGGTGAATGCTAAATCGAATGAAATTATCGATATTTTCCTGAATTCTACTTCCATTCAAAAACGAACGGTATACGCCGTCATGATCAAAATTGACCCCGCCAACGCGTCAAAATATTCTTCGATAAGAAGATAGCTTTTCGGGGAAAAAGAATAACAAGTTAAGTAATTTTTCCTTTTTATACATAGACCTGACAGGTTTTGGAAACCTGTCAGGTCTATGTATAAAAAGGAAAATCGCTTGATCATAAGCGCAAATAATTAGCCATTACTTATTGTAAAGCCCACCACCACTCAAAATGAACTATCTATCCCTTCTCTTAATTTTCGGAATAAGCTACACTAGTATGAACGCACAATTCTATAGCAATCAACCTTTAGTAAGTACTTATTCCATTGTTGCGTACGATCCTGAAACGGGCGATATGGGCGTTGCTGTTCAATCCCACTGGTTTTCTGTTGGTTCCATTGTGACCTGGGGAGAAGCGGGTGTTGGCGTTATCGCTACGCAATCCCTTGCTAATCCAGATTTTGGGCCGCAGGGTTTAGCTTTATTAAGGACGGGATTGAGTGCTGAGGAGGTGCTTGATGCGTTGATAAAGAGCGATGAAGGACGTGATGTACGTCAGCTAGCGGTGGTTGATGCAAAGGGAGGAGCTGCTTCTTATACTGGAAAGAAATGTATTCAAGCCGCTGGTCATCATGTTGGCAAAAACTATGCGGTGCAAGCCAATTTGATGGAGCAAGAAACGGTTTGGCCGGCTATGGCAAAAGCTTATGAACAAAGCAAAGGCTCCTTGGCTGAACGCCTTGTTACTGCACTAGAAGCCGCACAAGCAGAAGGTGGAGATATACGCGGCAAGCAATCTGCGGCCATCCTTGTTGTGAAGGCAAAATCTACAGGGAAAGTATGGCAAGATCGCCTGGTTGATTTGCGTGTAGAGGAGCACCCTACTCCTGTTCAAGAGCTCCAACGTTTGCTAAAAATTCACCAAGCCTATGGTTTTATGAATGCAGGGGATGTGGCTATTGAAAAAGAGGACTTTGAGTCCGCTACGGAACTGTATGAAAAGGCAGAAGCCCTCTTTCCTGAGAATGAAGAAATGAAGTTCTGGCATGCCGTTACACTTGTAAATATTGGCAAAACAGAAGATGCACTCCCTTTGTTTAAAGCTGTTTTTCTTAAAAATGACAAGTGGCGTACGCTTGTTCCTCGTCTCATTCCTTCTGGAATGCTTACAGCAGATGAAAAAATCGTACAGCGAATTTTAGGCATTCGATAATTTCGGACGGGTTTTTGATTTGAGTTAGTTAATTCTCAATCATCAAATCACCCAAGCTAAATGAAATTCACGTTTAATTTCCTTTTTTCTTTTCTTTGCCTTTGCTTACTCTTATCTACTGCCTGCGCGAGCACTACAACGCCTAGTGAAACGCCTATAACTGAAACGGTTGTTGGAGATACTTATGAAGAGCTTATGGATTGGCTTATCCTGCAATCTAACGACTATTCCGGTGTTCTAAATCCTCGTCAAACTTGGATTCTGTCTTATGATGGTTATGAAGTAAAAGAGGAATATTTTTGGGATGGAGAACCTGAAATCACTATTATCTTTGATATACGAAACATCGAAAAGGCGAAGATAGAGCAACGATTTACGAACAGCATTGCCTTGTATCCTAAGGAGGGAAAAACGGAATATTTCGACATCAAACGTCTTGAAGATGGCGAAATTAAAGACATCGAAGGGGAGTATTATAATTGGATGGTGGAACCGAACATGAAGGAAATGGTTCTTGAACGAATGGAAAAGGTGATGTTGCTTGTTAAGGGGTTGTGATTGGCGTCTTTTTTTGCCATATAAGAAATATAAGGAGTTGTAAGACCTTCATATAAGCATACCTTTTTTTTAGAAAGAAGCTTTGGGTTGAGACTTATGCAGTTTTGATTGCTTCGCAAATGAACATTTCCTACTTAAAATATTAGCCGACGCTCCGAACGAAGTACTTGCTAATATTTTAAGTAGGAAATGTTTTTTATTTAGCTAAAACACGCATTTTCAAAAGACCTTCTTTCTTGTAGAAATCTTAGATTCTATTGAGTTAACAGTTATAACATATCTATTCTACAAACACTAACTTTTTTACGACGGGAGCGATAGTAGCATCATTGAATCGAATATAGAGATGGTAAAAACCAGGGGAAAAATCCTTGGAAGCTAGTGCTAATCGATCCGTATTTTGATTAGCGTAGTGTTGAATCAAGCGGCCAGCATTATCGGTAACGAAGGCTTCATACGTTTCATTCAAGCCATTGAAAGCGATGGTCATACCTCCTGCGGATGGATTAGGGAAGGCAACAACTTGTCTGCTGACGTCTAGTTGGTTTACAGTAGTAAGTGGAGAACAAAAATTATTTTCACAGACGATGCTTTCCATAAATTGAGCAGAAGTATAGTAGATACTATCCGCCCAGAAAGGATCACCTAAGAAAGTGCCATGCCCTGCTCCTGGTACCGTAATCATGTGATTGCAAATCCCAACGGAATCTGCTTGGTTACTCATAGAACGGCTACCTTCCATGGAAACAATGGGAACAGAGAAAACAGTCGCATATCCAAAGCCATAAGGAACAATATTGTCGTCAGTACCATGAATACTGATAATTGGCGGATCGTCAGCTTCGATGAACTCTTTACGATGCAAAGCCCCAAATAGGTTAATAACACCTTGTACTTCAGAAGAATACCCTAGGGCGGAATCGGTAGGATCATCGGTATCACCTTCTATACCTCCATTATTGGTCATGCTGGTAGCCAGATAATCTGGAGCCTCATTCAAATCGGTTACATAAGCGGCATGTGCTGCTGCTATTGCGCCAGCGGATTGCCCCCCTACGAAGATATTATTGGGATCAATTCGAAATTGGTTGCTTGTTGCCGCATCTTTACGAAAAAATCGGACAGCGGCTTTCATGTCAGCGACAGCCTTTACGACGACATCCATCATGCCCAAAGAATCGGGAAATGCAATGATGTCAAATAGGCGATAATCAATGGAGGCAGCCACATAGCCTTTACGAGCATAATACTCGCATTCGTCTTGGAGGTCTCCTCGTGACCCAGCAATAAAACTCCCCCCAAACGCGAGAATCACAAGTGGCCGCATAGCAGTAGCATCACCCTCAGGTTCGTATACATCAACCAATAAATCCTTTTCACTTCCTCCAATGGTGGTATTTTCACCGTATTTCACCGTTGCTTTGGTGGTTGAGGTAAAGGAATTTTCAATATAACGGACGCCATCACAAGCAGTTTGGGCAAGTGAGATAGAACCAAGGGCAAAAACCAATACCCCTGTAAACCAAAAAATTAGGTAGATTTTTTTCATCGGGTAAGCATATTTTCTAGGCCTCCTGCTCTAATTCTATTAGCAAATGGGTACATTGACAGCTACTAAAAGGTCAAAACAAATAAGAGGCTGGCATCTTGCCAAATTTCAACTACAACTAAATTTGAAGTTTGGCAATACACAGTTGTTTTTAATAATTTACATTTTCAATTCCAGTGTTGCTGCTCCTTAGTTCGGACAATCATCGAAGCAAACAAACCAAAACAATGAATATTATGTAAAAGTAAAACTTTTGTTAAGTAATTGTAGCTAAACAAGGTAATTATTTTGCAATAAGGCGAAGGGGAT
>JAHDHB010000248.1 GCA_020631545.1 Saprospiraceae bacterium
AATCTCCTTTTTTATTTCACCTTTTTCAGTATTATAAATTTTAAAATAATAAAAAAAATGACTACTAAAAAGACCATAGCTATTTTAGGCAGTTCGAGGAGCCATGGTAATACAAGAGAAGCACTTGAACGAGTATTAGAAGGACAGTCCATCACCATTGTTGATTTAAATGATTTAAACATGGCCTATTTCCGATACGATCTTCAATATGAAAAAGACGATGATTTTATCAAAACAGCAGAAAATTTAATTAATTTTGATCAAATTATTTTTGCTACTCCTGTTTATTGGTATTCAATGAGTGCTATACTAAAAACCTTTTTTGACAGGTTGACGGACTTATTGCATAGTAGAGAAGATTTATTGCAAAAGTTAGAAGGGTCTACCCTATTTTTACTTACTTCTAGCTCAGAAAAAGAACTTCCCCCAGGCTTTGAAATGCCCTTTAGTCTATCTGCGGAATATCTAAAAATGGACTATGGTGGTGCTCTACATACTTGGCAAGAAAAAGGAGTCCTAGCACCTCAACTAAAGGAGGATCTACAGCAATTCAAACAAAGATTAGGCTTTACAATATAACCACCTAATGAAGAAACTTTTGCGCATTAATTTTTGGTCAAGCCCTAGAAATATTTCTACAGCAATCATGTATTCATTTGCCCAACGTAGTGATATGACTGTGGTCGATGAGCCTTTATATGCCCACTACCTAACCAAAACCCATAAGCCACATCCTGGGTTTGCCGAAATACTCAAAAGTCAAGAACATGATGGCGAAAAGGTTGTCAAAAAGGTACTTTTTGGTCAATATCCTACACCAGCAGTTTTATTTAAGCAAATGACTCATCACCTCATAAAATTGGATCTGGGCTTTTTGGATAAGATGACCAATGTACTCCTAATCCGTTCTCCTTATGAAATCATTCGCTCATATTCTAAAGTTATCACACACCCTGTAGCGGAAGATGTTGGAATAAAGCAACAAGTTGATTTATATAGTATCCTAGCACAAAAAGGTACTCCCCCGACTATTGTTGATAGCCGTCTTTTGCTATTGTCTCCAAGGAGTATCCTTAACCAGCTTTGTGAATGTTTAGAAATTCCTTTTGAAGAAAATATGTTGTTTTGGCCAAAAGGTGTACGCCCTGAGGATGGGGTTTGGGCTAAGTATTGGTATAAAAATGTTCATAATTCAACAGGTTTTCAGCCATATCAAGCAAAAACGGAAGTCCTTCCTAAGCATTTGCAAGAATTGGTTGAAGAATGCCAACCTCATTATGATCAACTTTTCCAATTCGCACTTAAGCCCTAAGGTAGCGAAGCCACCACCATGTAGAGAGAAGAGGGTATTCCGCGATAGTAATCGGGATTACCGTCATAACGAACTGATTTTTCTTCGAAAAATCAAAAAGCCCTTCTACTCTTTACAAAGTTTTGTCAGTTTTTGGCAAGAGTTCAATCCTTAGTTAACAAATAATATCCTGCCATTTTTGTGCAGAAGTTCACTAGTGAGATACTAAGCTCTTTTTACTAGTTTAATCTAATTTTTTATGTCTATCCATACTACACTTCCCATTACTGAAGAGGAAATATCAAAGAGCATTGGACATCCAATAAAATCACCGATTTTGGTCAGTAGCTTAAAACATTTAGGCTTGAATCAAGAGGATTTCCTTCAAAATTATACCTCTTTTTTTGAGGAATTGGCTTGGGATCCTTACGATGTACGCCGTATGCAAGTTGAATTTTTACTTGCTCGTTTTCTGAAAGACAAAAAAACACTGCTAAAGTTCTACAAAAGCTATTATACAGGTGAATTCGAACTAGAAGTATACAAACCTTGGATCGAGAAGCTCAGTAAAGAAGAATTCAAACAATTTAAAGCCATACAACCTTGGAGAAGACGCTCTATTGCTTCGTTTCTACTTAAGAATGCAAGCAGCGAAATAAAAATAAAACGAGCAAAAGCACAACAATTTGAACAAGACCTCGGCGAGAATGATGTTCGTTCTTGGCCACGAGTTTTTATGGAGGCTCCTAGTAAACATGTCGAGAATCCACTCTTCTTTTCATTTTTAAAAGAACTTTTTTTAAAAGTAAATGTAGTACACCCAATTCCAGTTACTGAAGTAAAAATTACCGCTCATTTTATGAGTGTAAAGGCAACAAAAGAAGCTCCAGGCGATAACTCTCCAGAAGGGGCGCATGAAGATGGAGCCGATTATATCGTTTCAGCATTAGTAATCAATCGAAAAAATTTAGCTGGTGGTGAAAGCCAAATTATTGAACAAAATATGACTACAGGAAATAAAGACACCATTTTTAGTCATATTCTACAACCAGGAGAATTTATTTTCCAAGCAGATTCTCGCGATGAAGATTATTTCGGTACTGATTTATGGCACCACGTCACACCGTTTTATGTCGCAGACGACCAACAAGGTGAAGGCTGGCGAGATATTATTGGATTAGATATTGATGTTTCGTTATAATTGATAGTCAAGAATTTAGCCAAAACATCACATTATTGTCTTACCTACTCTAACCAAAACTTAGCTTTATCCAAAGAGGTACCGTAGGTGAAATCTGCTTTTAATTGATAGCTTCTGCCTGCTTTTAAATCAATTTCTTGTTCCAATTTTACCACAGTTGGCGGCATAAGGCTATCCGTACCTGTAAAATTGATGCCCTCTGCTAGTTCTACCCAAGAATTAATCAAGACACAATTAGCTTTGCCACTTAATAAAGCCTTAGTTTCAACAGCTTTAACGATATGCTCTTCTTCCTCGCGATATAAATCAATCGTATTTACTTCTACTTGTGTCGTCATCGTTGAAGGCCAATGCCTTGTAAATAGTAATGGATAATGCTTGTGTTCTTGTTCAAAATAAGCATGGCCTACCTGTGCCATATTGATAATTCGTTCAGGAATTAATTTACCACTTGGTTTTAGAAACCTTCGTAAACGTTTGAATATCTGAACTTGATATTCATTTGCACAGTAAACACTCATGAGTTCACCAATGACATAATCCACTTGTTCAGGCAATTCAACTTTCAACGCATCGCCATAAATCAATTCCACTTTCTTATCCCAGCCTCTTTCTTTAAGCGTTTTGCGAATTCCATCTATGATATTCGGATTATTTTCTATCAAGTAAGCCTTCTTCACGTACGGTAAATAGTGCTGCGTCAAAGCCAAGCGCCCTACTCCACCCTCACAAACAACGGCATCCTGTAAATTACCATAGCGAGCAAAAGTACGCTTGAACACATCTACCCGATGCTTATCCGTTTCCATGATTTTATAATAAATCTCAGGAAATCCATAATGTTCTACATCAAAGGTTTGTGCATCCAATAAGGAATACTTAAGTTCATCAAAATTATCAATAACTTTAGATAGAAAATCGAACATGAATTATTATTTTTATCGTTAAGTATGGTAATCTGTGAAAATTAACAGCGAATTGAAAATTATTGGTTAATAGCTGGTACACGATGCAAGACCCAAACATTGGGCTCTACATAACGACCATAGTCTTTCTCCAAATCAATCATTACAGGATTTAAGGCCCCCGGAACAATATATTCGCCACTTTCACCAAAATACAAGCCCGTCCATTTCTGCCATTCAGCAACCTTCCCTTCTACAATCATAGAAGGTTCAGCCAATTTCAAAATCTCTCCGCCTAGCTTCACATGCACCCTCAACCAAGGATCGTAAGGCCAATTCCCCTTTTTCCATTGAATGTAATTTTCCATAGTGACTAAGGGATACTTTGACTTGAATGTTGGCCGCACAGGAATCAAAATATTGGTAAGATCATGTTTGCGAGCCAAGGCAACAAAATCTTTAATTATCTGATAACTAATCCCTTTTCCTAGGTGTTTTTTAGAAACAATTCCAGCTAAACCAACAAGGGTATTCCAAGGCTTATCCTTTACTTCTACTTCTTCTACCACCTGATCATAGCCACTTGGTATGTCTTCAAATTTACCATTCCAAAAAATTGGTGCTGTTCTCCCACATCCTACATATTCATCTTCAATACTAAAAATCAATTGAAAATCTTGGTGTTTAGATAAAGGATTTAACCAAAATTCACTTTGCATCGTGCCATTAAATAAGAAATTAGGCCAAGCTTCCTTGTCCATTTCATTAATGATAGTTGCCAATTTAGGATTTTGAGATAAGGCTTCTACGCCTATAATGCTTTTCATGTTTTTTAGGTTTGGGAAAAAATCAAGCTCAAATATAGCCTTTTGAGTTCAGATTTTCTTTAGGTCAAAGAAAAATTACTTCTTCCAAATTCCTTGAACTTTATGCAAATAAGGCCATAAAATTCATACAGACTCCTTATTTTTGTCGAATGGCAGGAAATACATTCGGACAAGTCTTCAAAATCACCACCTTTGGTGAATCTCATGGTAAAGCATTAGGTGTTATTATTGACGGCTGCCCTCCAGGCTTAGCTATTGATGAAGTATTTATTCAAAATGAATTGACAAGACGCAAACCAGGGCAATCTAAGATTGTTACGCAACGTAAAGAAGGTGACGAATTTGAATTGCTTTCTGGTGTTTTTGAAGGAAAATCAACAGGAACGCCCATTTCAATGGTTATCTATAATCAAGATGCGCGTTCTAGAGATTATTCCCACATCAAGGATAAATTCCGTCCTTCTCATGCTGATTATACCTATCAAGCCAAGTACGGAATTCGTGATTATCGAGGCGGTGGCCGTTCTTCTGCAAGAGAAACCGCTGCTAGAGTTGCTGCTGGAGCGATAGCCAAGTTACTCCTTAAACAAGAAGGGATAACCGTTAATGCCTACGTCAGCCAAGTAGGAGAATTAGCTTTAAATAAACCATACCAAGCACTTGATTTCTCAAAAACAGAAGATAATCCTGTACGCTGCCCCGATCCCGAAGTAGCGGAAGAAATGATAAAGCTAATCAAGCAAATTCGTAAGGAAGGAGATACCATTGGTGGTGTCGTCAATTGTGTAATACAAGGATGTCCCCCAGGTCTAGGCGAACCTGTCTTCGATAAATTGCATGCAGATTTAGCAAAGGCCATGCTTAACATTAATGCCTGTAAAGGTTTTGAGTATGGCTCTGGCTTTGAAGGTGTTACAATGCGCGGTTCGGAGCACAATGATCGTTTTGTCCAAGAAGGCGAACAAGTTAAAACTTTAAGTAATTACTCTGGTGGAATCCAAGGAGGTATTAGCAATGGAATGGATATTTATTTCCGTACAGCTTTCAAACCTGTAGCTACCATCGTACAAGCACAACAATCTGTCAATGAAGCGGGTGAAGCTGTGGAAGTAAGCGGAAAAGGTAGACATGATCCTTGTGTTGTACCTAGAGCCGTGCCTATTGTGGAAGCGATGGCAGCTTTGGTTTTGGTGGATCATTTGTTGAGGCAGAAGGCTGTGAGAAGTTAATTTCCCTTGGGTTTTGTTCCATTTTTCATTACAAAAGCATGGATATATTCTCTTTCTAATAGCAAAGCTTGTTTTCTGCCTTTGATATTCCTCTTAACGATAACAGCATAAAAACGATTCCATTCTGCAATTTTATTAAATAGATTAACTTGTTTTTCTGCTCTAAGCGAACACCCATTCCTTAAAGGTTCACTGCTTATTCCATACTTAAAAACACTATTGTATTTTCTATCCCTTATTACATAAAGATGATGAATTCCACTATTTTTATTTGAGTTACCATGAATCAGTATAATTTTTACAATCTTTATAATGCTAAAGATTTCCAAGCGTTTATATTGCTGAATGTTTCAATGTCAAAAAGAGTTGGAAAAAGCTCACTGCTTATATTTTTCTTCTCGCAGGCTTCCTGACAAACATAAAGAAGTGGTTCAAAGTCAATGTTTTTAGGCATTTTTTTAGGATTTGATAAAACTTCTTCATAAAACTGTTTCCCATTTGCTACTACACAACAACGAACATAAAGAAAATTATCAACCGAAAAGAAGGAATTCTTTGAAGAGTAAGAAAATTCCCCAATACTTTCAGCATAAGCTTGACCGTCAAGTAAGAATAATTTTTCAGCTAGTATCTCTTGAAACGCTTGAATATCCTCAATCTTTAGTTCACTTAGGACTTTTACTAGGGGGGCCACTACATTTTCATCATTGCCTACTTTCGTCCAATCTAATGAATCGATTAATTCCCAAAATCTATCTTCACCTAATTCACTCTGAATTAAGGACTTGCTCTTTTCGCTACAAGGCTTAACCTTTATTTCTAATTCTACATTTCCAAAACGTTCACGTAATTGACGTAAAAAAGCTAGATTAAAATCGCCCAATTGGATTTGATATTCTAATTTCATGACTTACCTTTCTTACAAAATACGTTTTTTTAAAGAATTATGCTACAATAAAACCAGATAATACCCTTTTTAGCAATCACCAGCCAAATCATCAACAGCTACAATAGGCAATAATGCTTGATGAAAAGCCGTACCTTTAGTTTCCATAAAAAGTGCTCCCCTAGTTGTTGAATAGGCAATATCATTTATCACTTTTGCAATATCATCTTTTACAAATAAATCACCATCTTCATCAAGCCCAAGATGTCCATTATAAGCACTCATATCAAAATAATAGCCCATAGTAAACTCTCCAACGGTTTTTTTTCGATTCATCGGATGTAAAATATCTACCGCCACAATAACAACAACTTGATCCTTAATTGCAGGATCAACATGGTGCTGAAGGGTAATGTCAAATTTAAAATCTGAACTACCTAATTTTTCTTGAGAAAGGAACGTCATGTTCGATTTAAACACTTCTGTTCTTGTAAGTTTTGGAAGGACAATCGTATCAGGCATGAAAGCGAGTTGAAAAAGTGATGTTGTTATTAGGTACTAAATCTTGAAATATAGGATAGTTAGGAAGATTTTCTAGTGATAAGAAATGCTGGCGCTTTTTAGTATTAATAAACTTTACAGCGACTACAGCTTCTTTTTCTTCTACCTCTTTAAAGATTTTCTTACCCGTTTTATACTCAATTAAAGTATAGGTATCTTGAGTAAAATTATGTGTCCCACTCAGCCACTTCGTAACCACAGAAGGGTGTTTTCCTAGGAGCACTGCAAATTCAGATTTTGACAAGCCTACTTCTATACGAATATCATCAATCCTTGCCGCAATATTCATTTTGGCTTGAACCTGAGCTCTTTTTAAAGGATCGCGCCTTTTATTTCTTCTTTCTCGAATGGGATTTTTATATTCCCTTTCTTCTTTATTCTTCATCATCTCCAAATTTTAAATTTCCTGAAAATTCTTTTCCTAAGTTTACAAATTTTAATTCACCGTCTTTCTGTCGTTCATAAATTGCTTGTGATATAGCCTTTACGATTTTTGCTTCTTCATTCAACTTGGGTACTTCTTGGTAAGCTCTAACGGATTTCGGCTTCATTCCTCCTCCTCCCAACACGATTAAATCCATTCCAAAGCGAATGCAGTATAATCTTAAGTTGGAGTTTGGTTTATCGTATAAAGCACAAACTAAATCTCCAAGTTTTCCTTCTCTGAGTTTAAAATAATGTTCTCTGGCTCCATTTTCATGCCCTATTGTATAAAGTCTATCATCAATATCGTCTAGTTCTGTCCCATATTCTTCTTCATTTTCTGCCATGAAGAGGTTGTAGAGATAGTCATCTTTTTCTTCAAGGTATACTTGGTAGATGGTGCATTCTTTTCCGGAAAGTTCTGGGTCTTTTACGAGTTCGAATTTCACTTATAGTGCAAATTTATGGTTTTTATTCTGGTTTTTCAAGTTTTATTTTACTTTTAAGTAAAATTTACTCATTTTCGATCATACCTCATGGACACCGTCCACCACATCACACACATAAAATCGTGCTTCCATTTTTGTGGCGGCTTCATATCTTCCACCAACATAAGTTTTTATTTTTTCGACAGCATCCTTGTGTACCAAAGCGATAGCACAACCACCAAAGCCAGCGCCAGTCATTCTCGCTCCGAGGCAATCAGGAAAAGAACGAGCCGCGTCTACCAATACATCCAATTCATAACAACTCACCTCATAATCATTGGCTAAAGACAAATGAGAAGCATCCAAGCATTCACCAAAAGCTTTTAAATCGCCATCTTCAAGCTCTTCCTTAGCTTCATGCACATACTGATTTTCCCAAACGACATGCCTTGCCCTAGATTGGACGTTAGAATCTTCAATCAATTCCTCTATTTCACTAAATGTCGCCTGACATAGATATTCTATGGGTCTTTTACTATTAATAACGCCAACAGCTTCCAAGCATTGCAAACGACGATCATTATACTCAGAACCAGCGAGTTCTCTAGGGGAATTTGTATCCATGATCAACAATTGGTAATCTCCTGTTTGAAAAGGTACATATTCAAAATCCAATGTTGAACAATCCAAAAACATGGCTTGTCCTTTCTTTCCCATGGCTACCGCAAATTGATCCATAATACCACATTGCACCCCTATAAAATCATTTTCAACTTGCTGACAAAGCATCGCCAAAGCAAGCCGATCCACTTCTTTCCCTGCTAAGGTCATAAATGTAAACCCTGTTAAGACCTCCAAACTAGCCGAAGAAGAAAGCCCCGCGCCTATAGGTAAAGTACTTGTAAACAAAACGTCCGCGCCAAAAATAGGCATATCCGTTGCCTTGAGAAAATGCAGTACCCCCATAGGGTAATTTCCCCAGCCTGCACGTTTATCATAAGCAATCTCCTTGTCTAGATCTACCCGTACCTTCCCCTTAGTTTCCGTAGAACTCATCTGGACAATATTATCCTTTCGAAGACGCACAATCGCAGTGGTTCCTAGAGAAATCGCCACCGGCAGCACCTTTCCTCCATTATAATCAATATGATCCCCAATAATATTCACCCTTCCTGGTGCAAAAAAGAAACGCAATTTTTCCTGAGAAGCAACATAAATCGCTTCAAACTTATTAACTAGCAAATCCTTATTCATGAGACTATTATTTTCAACATATTTGGCCAAACCTCTAGTAGTTTTGCCATATCGTACAAAAATTCAGGCAATGGAAAAAGAATAAATTATGAGTGGCCTCAATTATTCTTTTCAATCTTCCATTCGTTTTTAAATCAATGACTGATCATACCAGTCTATCGCTTCTCTAAGCATAGGCGCGGTC
>JAHDHB010000249.1 GCA_020631545.1 Saprospiraceae bacterium
GTAAGTCTTTCTACTTTGTAGCTTCTGAGTTTACGCTGAAAAGTAGGAATTAATCAAAAGATACGACGTAAGGTGTATGAAACGCTAATGGCGTAAATTATAATTTGCTAGCCAATAAAAAACACCATACTTCTTACATCGTATTTTGATTTCGGAGTGGCCTCATCCTTTGCATTTGGCACAAAAAGCTTAAACAAAACGCCCTGATAACCAGGCAATCGTATTCACCACGCCTCCTTTCTTAATAGTTTGACCATCAAGTAAATCTAATTTACAAACTAAGTCTATAGTACCGCCAATGGTTTTGATTAACATCCACTGAAAAAGTTGGCCTGTCAATTCATTTTTGATTTTAGCAACTTCAAGTACGTGGCCGTTGATTAAACCATAAGATAAGGGCATATCACCGTCTTCCTCCTCATACAGCCCAACCGGTAAAAAAGATTCTGGAGCCAATCGCATTTCCTCTGGCTGAGCAGCCAAAAACTCTTCATCAGACTCGAAGCAATCCAACTGTTGAGCAAAAGCAGATATTTGCACCTCCTTGATGGAAGGCAAAGCCATATTTTTTACCGTACAAAAATTAGGTAAGTCAAAAACAAAAGGAAAGTCGCCAGGTTCTTCCGCCTCCATATCTGAAGGATTCGCCCAAGCATAGAAAGCCCCATCCATAGGATCTTCCTGTTCGCCATCCACTAGCCGAACAAGGCCAACAGTCATTCTACCTTTTCCTGCAAAGTGAGGATTCAAGCCTACCAGCTCACTATTGGTGTTCACCTGCATCCACAATTCACTTCCAGAAGGATCTGAAAACTGTACATAAAGACCTTCTTCTGCATTTACAGACTTGCCCACACTGTAGGCCTGCTCTAGTAAATCATTCAACTCGTCTTCACTTTCCACATGGAAACCAACGGAAGATAAATGGCTCATAATAGTATTGCATTACTTAAGCAAAATAAAGAAATAAGATATTCATTTTAGACATTAAGCAAGGCGGGAAATAAGGAATTTAGCGGGCTAAATGATTTATTTTCCAGTGGGGATTAATGTCAAATTCTTCTAATAAAACGGCTAGATTATTTCTTTACTTTGCCTTAATTTAATAATTGGCGCAAGTTAGTCATTTATTATGAAAAAAGAGCGACAATTTTCCCTATGCTTTACCTGAAAAGACATCTTGAGAAAGGATCTAATAGTTTTCGATGCTTCGCTTGAAAAGACATTTTGACAAAAAGACATAGGACAAAAGACGGCTAGCCCTTTAACTAAAAATTAGATTAGCCGTCAAAATTTTGTGTCTTTGTTGCCATCACTTAAGAAAATCATGCTTTCAGGGTTGCCGTACTTATTCTTACGGCCTTTCGGAACTTACACGCATCATATTGTCCGAATTTGAGGTAAACCCTGAAGGGAGGAGGATTATAGTTCGTAATTAAATTCCAGAATAAAAACCTTGAAAGGGTGAAATGATTAACCATTGTATTCCTTCATAAAATCCCGCAAAAAGGATTGAGCCACAAGATGAAGACAAAAGAAAATTTGCGATAAATGATTGATTATCAAATTAAAATAATCGAGGGCACTCTGGGCCGTTGGCTAAAGCCAAGGTTCCACAATACCCTGCAAATGTTTTAATTCTTTAGCTCTTTTTAACTATCGAGGAAGTGCTCAGAATGCGAAAAAGCTAGCTAGGAATACTCTTCAAATTTCATTAGGATTATAGCTATTAAAAATTATCAAAAAACACGAAGTCATTTATATACACAAAGCAAGAAATAATCATGAAATCAAGCATTATTCATAAATAATTAGTAATTTGAAAGCTATAAAGTTCATAAAAATGATGCAAATACCTGGTTTATATATAGCACCTTCTGAAGGACGAGGAAAAGGTGTCTTTACAGCGGGAGGCTTAGACAAAGGAGATTTGATTGAAATATGTCCGCTACTTATCGTGCCTCCAAAGCAGTTGGCGGCTATTCATCAAACCTTTTTGCATGACTATTATTTCCTCTGGCCAGAACCTAAAGGCTCGGCAGCCATAGCGCTTGGTTTTGGCTCCATTTACAATCATCAATCTCCTCCTAATGCCAAGGTACACTTCGATTTATCGAATCAGACTATTGAAATGCATTGCATTAGCGATATATCTGCGGGGGGTGAAATTTTTATTGACTATAATGATGGCGATGAAAAAAATGATGGTTTATGGTTTAACCCGAGGTAAAAAAGAAGATAAATGTTTAGTTACCCTAAAAACAAGGAAAAAACAGTATAAAAGTGTCTATTTTTCATCTATAAAGCAGCTAGAATCCCCATTTTGTACCTAAGGTTAAAATGTTAAGATCTGTTAAGAAAGTTGTTCAAACGCTAGAAAATCCTCATCTTGCGCTCATGACACAGCCATCTAGCATGAATCGGTTCAAATACTTCATCCAAGGAGTAAAAGATTTGAAGACCAAAGGCACGATAGCCCCTACTTCTAAATATACTAGTAAACAGATGTTAAGAAATATAAATTTCTCTAAATCTAATTTGCTAGTTGAGCTTGGTGCTGGAGACGGAAGTATCACACGTCGTATTCTTGAACAAATGAAGCCAGAGGCTAAGCTTTATTCCTTTGAGATTGACCCAAAGTTTTGTGGATTCCTAGAACGAATCGAGGATCCAAGGCTTCATGTCATCAATGACTCCGCAGAACACTTATCCGATTATTTGCAACAGTGGGGCGTTGATAAAGTGGATAGCTTTATCTCAGGTATTCCCTTCGTTGTCCTTCCAGATGCTTTAGGCAATAATATCTTACAACAAGCCAAAAACGCGCTACATTCAGACGGTTGTTTTGTCCAATTCCACTACTCCACCATACCTAAAAAACGCTACGAGCAAATCTTTGATTCTGTCGCTATAAAGCTAGAAGTCAGAAACTTGCCACCTGCTTTTGTTTTTACTTGTCATTGATTATGTTCTTGTTTAGGAACGAACCTACAACTCTTCTACCTTCCAATCTATTTACTGCTAAAGCAATGGTTTTCGGCGCTATCGCTTGAAAAGACACATTGGCATAGGGCATAAGACTGTCTACACGTCTGCTAAAAATTTTTATAAATGGATTAGGAAGGTATCTAGTGTGTGCAAGAGAAGGCGGAGCCTTCGAGATGCTATTGCAATGGGCTTCAACCGCTAGGTTGGTTATAATAATCTGCACTATCTGTATGGCAAAAAGTAGTAATTAAATGCTGTAACATGTTGTTCTTGAACTCTTTCAAACCTACAATTCCTCCAGTTTCCAATCTTCGACTTTTTTCAAATTACTGCTAAAGCAAATAGCAAGGGCAAGTAATTTTTTGTTTTCATTTTGATACCTATCGCCGTATCCTTTTTCGCGAATTTGAGCAAGCGCTTGGTCTACCTTTTTGTCTAATTTGAATTCTATAATATAAATTCGTTCATCAGTTTGTACGATAGCGTCGATTCTTCCGTTGGCTGTATTAACTTCTGCTTCAATGTATTGTCCTAGGTATAAAAACATCAAGAAGACAATAGAATGGAAGTAAGCTTCTTTTTCTGCTATAAAGATATGATTGGGTATTGCCCTGAACAAGCCGTTGATAATACTAATGACTTTCTCTAAATCATGATTTCGAAAAGCGGTGCGCAGTTGAAGTACATGAACCGCAGTGCCTGCACTATCTGTATGGCAAAAAGCGGTAATCAAATACTGCAACATGCTGTCCTTGACCTCTTTATTGGGGTAGGCTAAAGTATAGATGTCATCTTCTTCTACCTCTTTTATCGTCAAGTACCCCGTTTGAAAAAGCAAGGGTAATAATTCCAGATTGGCAATGTCATAGCTTTCGACAGCTAATGCATTGACTTGAATACCATCATAGTTGTAGTAAAAATGTTGTTTGGCTAAATTGATTAAAAAGGTAGGCGTTCCAGTATTAAACCAATGGTTTTTAAACTGGCCACGTTTCTTGAAAAAACTTAGGACTGAAAATGGGTTATAGACAAAAGTTTCTCCATCCCAGCTATATCCATTGTACCACAACTTGATTTTCGCCAACAATGCTGTTTTGGAAAGTTGTTTTTTCCGAGAAATATCTTCAATGTAATCCTCAAAATAATGGACTACTTCCGCTTGCGTATACCCTAGTAAATCGACGGCCATCGGGTCGAAAGTCAAGTCATCCAAATTGTTTAAATCCGAGAAAATACTGACTTTACTAAACTTTGAAATTCCCGTAATCAATAAAAAACGCAAGTATTTTCCGCAATCTTTGATCACCGAATAGAACTCTTTTAAGGTTTTTTGATTCGCATTTGCTTGTTCAAAATCATCTCCCAAGTAATCAATAATCGGCTTATCATATTCATCAATAAGTAAAACGACATCACCTTTTTGGGATAGTTTTTCAATTAGCAGGGTAAAACTACTCTTAATGGTATCCGAGGCAAGTGTGATATTGTAATTCTCAGCATGTTTTTGCAGCATTTGTAGTATGGCATCTTCTAAACCTAAGCCTTGATAATCTAGTAGATTAAAGCTAAAATGCAAAACAGGATTTTTCTCTTCCCAATTCCATTTACGGCTAATTGATAAGCCTTCAAACAATTCCTTGTTACCCAAGAAGAGGTGCTTGATCGTAGAAAGGAGCAAAGACTTGCCAAAGCGACGAGGGCGTGAAAGAAAGGTGAATTTTCCTGATGAAATCAGCTCATAAATCACTGCTGTTTTATCAATGTAAAGGAAATTACTTTCTCGTAAATCACGAAAGCTTTGTATGCCTATTGGAAGTCTTTTCATACTGTAAAGATACAGATTTTGAGGAAGTTTTACTTTCTTCTTCCAAAAACGAGTGGGAGAATAGTAGAGAAGATTTACGAAATTTTGATAATTAGAATTACAACTCCTCTACCTTCCAATCTTCGACTTTTTTCAAATTACTGCTAAAGCAAATAGCAAGGGCAAGTAATTTTTTGTTTTCATTTTGATACCTATCGCCGTATCCTTTTTCGCGAATTTGAGCAAGCGCTTGGTCTACCTTTTTGTCTAATTTGAATTCTATAATATAAATTCGTTCATCAGTTTGTACGATAGCGTCGATTCTTCCGTTGGCTGTATTAACTTCTGCTTCAATGTATTGTCCTAGGTATAAAAACATCAAGAAGACAATAGAATGGAAGTAAGCTTCTTTTTCTGCTATAAAGATATGATTGGGTATTGCCCTGAACAAGCCGTTGATAATACTAATGACTTTCTCTAAATCATGATTTCGAAAAGCGGTGCGCAGTTGAAGTACATGAACCGCAGTGCCTGCACTATCTGTATGGCAAAAAGCGGTAATCAAATACTGCAACATGCTGTCCTTGACCTCTTTATTGGGGTAGGCTAAAGTATAGATGTCATCTTCTTCTACCTCTTTTATCGTCAAGTACCCCGTTTGAAAAAGCAAGGGTAATAATTCCAGATTGGCAATGTCATAGCTTTCGACAGCTAATGCATTGACTTGAATACCATCATAGTTGTAGTAAAAATGTTGTTTGGCTAAATTGATTAAAAAGGTAGGCGTTCCAGTATTAAACCAATGGTTTTTAAACTGGCCACGTTTCTTGAAAAAACTTAGGACTGAAAATGGGTTATAGACAAAAGTTTCTCCATCCCAGCTATATCCATTGTACCACAACTTGATTTTCGCCAACAATGCTGTTTTGGAAAGTTGTTTTTTCCGAGAAATATCTTCAATGTAATCCTCAAAATAATGGACTACTTCCGCTTGCGTATACCCTAGTAAATCGACGGCCATCGGGTCGAAAGTCAAGTCATCCAAATTGTTTAAATCCGAGAAAATACTGACTTTACTAAACTTTGAAATTCCCGTAATCAATAAAAAACGCAAGTATTTTCCGCAATCTTTGATCACCGAATAGAACTCTTTTAAGGTTTTTTGATTCGCATTTGCTTGTTCAAAATCATCTCCCAAGTAATCAATAATCGGCTTATCATATTCATCAATAAGTAAAACGACATCACCTTTTTGGGATAGCTTTTCAATTAATTCCTTAAATAGCCGAGTAGTTCCGTGTTCTGTTAGTTCAATTTGATAGATTTTACTAAATTTTTCTATCTCGGCTGCTAAAGCGTTTTCTAAGCCAATGACTTTGTGTCCAATACTTGCCATGGAGATATGCAAAACAGGATTTTTCTGTTCCCAATTCCATTTGTCTTCGACCCACAAGCCTTCAAACAAGTCCTTATTACCCAAGAAGAGATGTTTGATTGTAGAAAGGAGCAAAGACTTGCCAAAGCGACGAGGGCGAGAAAGAAAGGTAAATTTTCCTGATGAAATCAGCTCATAAATCACGGCTGTTTTATCAATGTAAAGGAAATTACTTTCTCGCAAATCACGAAAGCTTTGTATGCCTATTGGAAGTCTTTTCATACTGCAAAGATACAGATTTTGAGGAAGTTTGTACCGTCAGTTGTATTCGATGTGTGGAACCACAACAAGGAAGAACTAAAAACTTGGTTTGAGTATGAAGGCTTATCTTGAAAACCTATTCAAATTTCCACGGTTTTCCACTACACTCGAATAAATATAAGGATAGGAGTCGGTTAGACTTGACTAGGAGGCTCTTCTGTCGTAGGAGAATCAGAAGTTTCAGCGGCAATGAGTTGCTCTGTTTCTTCTTCTAGATTCATTTTTGCAGGATTAAATTGATCTTCTTTGAAAAACTGCCGTTGGAATAGGAGAATAGAAAGGACGCCTAAAGTGATGGAGACATCAGCAATATTAAAGATGGGGCGGAAAAATTCGAAATGACCGCCACCTAGGAGCGGAATCCACTCAGGAAGGTAGTCGTTGTAGATGGGGAAGTAGAGCATGTCCACGACTTTGCCGTGAAGGAAGGAAGCATAACCGCCGCCTTCAGGAAATACTTGGGCGACACCGTGGTGGCTACCCGTAAAAACAAGGCCATAGAAGGCACTATCAATAATATTACCCAAAGCACCTGCTAGGATAAACGCTAGGCTGATAATAAGACCTTTGGTTGCTTTTGCTTCGATTAAGCGCTTTAGAAAATAGAGCATTAAGCATACTGCCGTGATACGGAATAGGCTCAGAATCAACTTGCCATAAGCACTACCCAAGGTGACGCCAAACGCCATGCCTGGGTTTTCTGTAAAATGAAGGCGAAACCAATCACCCAATATAAAATACTCCTGTCCCAAAAACATGTTTGTTTTGACCCAGATTTTGGAGGATTGATCCAGTAATAAGACTAGAAAAACAATCAGAATAACAAGAGTGGAACGCTTCAATTGGGTTAAGTTTAATTTAAAGTTTAGGGCAGAACAAATCAATGTTCTGCCCTAGTAAATAATTTTTGAAATAGCAAACTAACGTCTGCTGCTGGCTTGAGCCATCTTTGCATGGATGCTAAGGGTAGCATGTGGAACTGCACGAAGTCGCTCCTTGCTGATCAGTTTCTTAGTAACTCTACAAACACCATAAATCTTGTTTTTAATTCGGATAAGGGCGTTTTCGAGATGCTTGATGTACTTTTCTTGACGGCTAGCTAAATTGGCTAGGCGTTCTGTTTCTGAAGTTGCGCCGCCATCATCCAAACCCTTCGGCTTGGTGTCAGAATTGTCAGCACGCTCAATAAGTTGCGTTTTGTAGAAATCCAAATCTTCCTTTGCAACTTCTAATTTCTGTGTAATTAGTTCGCGGAACTCTGCGAGTTCTTCATCGGAATACCTTGTCTTTTCTGCCATAATGCTTTGATAGTTTTCATGTAATCATTTAAAAGAAAACGCCAATCCCCAATAATGGGTAGGAATAGATAGCTTCGGGGAACAAGGGCGTTTAGGCTTACGCCCCTGTTTTGTTTTCTTTAAATTTAATTACATCTTGTGTAGTAATACGGCATTATTTTCAAAAACAATGCCGCGATTCGTTCAGGTTGCCAAATTATATAATGGGAATTCGGCAGTACAAAATTATTAAAATCTTTGCTCATCTCCCATAAAAAAGGGCATAAATCATCTATTTAGCAGCTAACTGACAAGGATCGCTTTAGCTCAAAAAGACCTTCATTTTTACCACAACATCATCAACCAACTGTACATCAACACCGCTTTCTAAATCCTCTACAACGTCGAATGAAGTTGCCAAAACTTCATTACAGATATAGTCTTTGTACAAGCGTAAGGCGTCTGCCATCTTATCATGTTTCTTCATCGTCAAGTTTATCCGATCCGTAACGTTGAAATCTTGATCTTTGCGGATGTTTTGAATACGATTGACCAACTCTCTTGCCATGCCTTCAGCCACAAGGGTTTCATTCATGTGTACATCCAAGGCGACGGTCAATTCTCCATCTTGGGCTACTTGCCATCCAGGGATGTCTTCCGAAGTTATTAAGAAGTCCTCTAAGGTTAATTGCACCATTTGCCCATCCAAATCGATTTCACAGCCTTTGTTTCTTTCGATGTTATTGATATCGTCTTGATCAAAAGCATTGATTTTTGCTGCTACAGCCTTCATCTGCTTACCCAATTTACGACCTAAGGTCTTAAAATTCGGTTTGATTTTCTTCTTGACAAAACCAGCCGTATCCGTGATATACTCTATCTCCTTCACATTGACTTCTGAAAGCACTAAGTCCTTTACGCCTTCGACCTGAGTTTTGAACGATTCGTCCAATATCGGTAATAAGATTTTACCCAAAGGTTGTCTTACTCTGATTTTTTCCTTCTTACGTAAGGATAATACTAGGGAAGAAATGCGTTGCGCATAGTCCATTCGTTGCTCCAAGTTAGCATCAATCAAGTCTTCGCTATAAACTGGATAATCAGCTAAATGCACAGATTCAAACGGCTCTTGCTTTGTGATGTTATTCAAGTTTCTATACAAGAAATCAGCAAAAAATGGTGCCACAGGAGCCATGAGCTTAGCAACCGTTATCATACAATCATAAAGCGTTTGGTAAGCCGCTATTTTGTCCGCGTTTTTCTCTCCTTTCCAGAAGCGACGACGGCAAAGTCTTACATACCAGTTGCTTAAGTGGTCGGATACGAAGGCTTGTACCTTACGTGTAGCACGAGTCGGTTCGTAAGCTGCAAAATCGGCTTCGACCTCTTTTACTAGAGAATTTAACTTAGAAATAATCCATT
>JAHDHB010000250.1:0-701 GCA_020631545.1 Saprospiraceae bacterium
CATCGATTTTTATTTCGGCCTGTCCATTCAAATTCTTTTCAATAGGATTCATATGTGTGTGCGAATAACTGTAATAGAGATTACTGAAGGTTTTCCTTGGTAAAATTCCAGTATCCAATAACTCTTCCTTAAATTCTCTGTGTTGAACTACTTCTCTGTCTTTTCGAGACTCGAACCAAGTAATAATCTTCAAAAGGTCTTTTCTTATTATTCTAAACCTCAAATCATCCTTTGACCTCTTGTCAATAGGGATAAAATTGTCATCCGATATGATGATTCCAAGGGTATTAAATGTCCCACTAGAAGAAGGAAATCGTTTATATACACCTCCAACGGGCAAGAATTTCCCAATACGATTGCTTTTAACGAGTAAATATTCTCCATGTAGTTTTATTCTAAAAAGATAGGATATTGAGACCCTCAATTTTTTACTAGAGTTAATCACTGGAATCTGAGTCTTGAGTAGTAGGTGCACCTTATCCTTGTTGGTAAGAACTAATATTAGTAAAGTCAAAATTGGGCCGCCAATAAAAACTGGAGGAATGATTCTATAAAAGAGGTCATATTTGATGCTGGGAATAAAACTGGCCAATATCCAATAGGCCAAGCCCAATAAAAATACAATTAGGTATGCATAAAATTTTGGGTGTCTTTTCATTTACTATTAAAATTTTGTTGTTAAAAAATTTATAGAGGACGGG
>JAHDHB010000250.1:711-9177 GCA_020631545.1 Saprospiraceae bacterium
TGAATAATTCTAAACAATAAATAGTTCCATAAGCTCTATTCCTCCTTTCGTATTCCTTTGTAGGGCTCTTTACTAGAAGTTTTTACGCTTAAAAATTTACCAGTATTCGAGTCACGTTTCACATGCAGTCCCGTTTTAGGATTCTTCACCTGTGAACGTTTTTTCACAGCTCCATGTCGCCTGTTATCTCCAGGCTTTCCATTTCTTGCCATTTGTAAAAAGGTTTAATTTTATTGAATTATACTATGTTATGCTCTAAAATTGTCTTAATTTTCCATTTTGATGGATATTTTTTAATTTTTTATAGCATAACCCTATAGAAACTGCTTTGATAAATGGCTTTAAACAAAGAAATAGCCCAAATTTTAACTGATATTGACCTTGAAGACCTTCTCGATAGGATGGAAGCATATGCGCGAAGGCGTCTTAGAGGCTTGTCTGAAAAGGATTTAGAAGGACTAGAGATTTTAGATTTTGTATTTACTGTATTTAATAAAGCTTTAACTAATGTAAGGAATAGGGGCGATTCTTCTTTTGAACAATTTGTCTTTGGAAGTCTCAAAAGTGATATTTCTAGTTTTTTTAAACAGAAAAAGAATTTTGTTGACTTCTCTGAAAATGGAGATGACAAAGAAACCTCTCTTGATTTAGAGTTCATTAAAAAAGAAACAATAATTGAGCTCAAGAGATTGGGAGCTGATATTTATGAATTGACCTTATTTGAATGTTGGACAGAAGGAATTACAAAAAGAGCCGAAATCGCAGAACTTATGGAAGTCAGCGTTAAAGAAATTGACTATGCAACCAAACGGCTCGAAAGAAAACTTCTAAGGTTAAGGCATAAGATTAAATTTTTGTTATGAAGAATAAGCTTAATCACATAATAGAGGATGCTCTTATCCAATTTTATTTAGAAGCAGATAAAGCTACTATAGATGAAATGCTAGGCCATGATGATATAGATGCAGCTGAACGAAAGAAGAGAAAAAAAATGTTTGCAAATAAGATTCGATTTTTATCGTTAGCAACTGTTCAAAAGGAAAGGAGTGAAAAACTTTTGGAAAAGGCAACCACTTTGTTTAAAGATGCGATATCTAAAAACCTAGATAAACCACTCAATGTCTTAAAAGGTATGATTCAACGACAAGAATTATCGGTACAATTTCGAAGCTTGGATAGATTAACAGAAGAAAACATTAAGGAAATCATTAAAGATGCTAACCTCATTGAAATAATAGAACAACTTGAAGATGAGGCCGAAGACTAGTACAAAAGCTTATCTTCATGCCCAACGCTTGCTTAATGATATTGGGTTTGACGAGATAACAGAACTATCTATGGATATGTTGGTAGCAGGGCTTGGTTCAGTACTTATTGAGCAACCCTTAAAAAATGCTGATGGCAGAATTGTAAGAGGAAAGCGAAAATCACTCATTAAAATCAATTCTGATATTCCCTACCCTACAAGGAAGCGATTTGCCATTGCCCACGAAATTGGACATTTGCTAATGCATAAGGATTTGGGGATTCATAATGAAAATTCGAACACTCTTAGTTGGTTTAAAAATACAGAAAATCAGTTAAAAAAGGGACGACAAGAGCTTGAGGCAAACGAATTTGCTGTCGAATTATTGATGCCATCCGAATTGTTTTATAAAGAAGCCTACGGCAAGCCATTTGGACCTGAATTATTGAATTACTTATCCAATCGTTTCTGTACAAGCATTTCCTCAACTATATTCCGCTATTTACAATTTCCCTTGCACCCAATTTGTGTAATTTTCTCTAGTGGGAAAAATGTCCAGTATTGGAAAAAATCAGACGACTTAAAAGTCTGGGTCAAAAATATAACTAAACTTCCACCTCCAAGCGATTCTGTTGCTTCAGAATATATTGACTCAGATTATGCTTTCATTTATCAAGGAGCAGAGAAAAAACAAGAAATAGGCAAATCAACATGGTTTGAATTAAAAGAAGAGGAAGAGGATAGAAAATTTTATGAATATTGTGTTTCTATGAAAACCTATGATACTGTTTTAAGTGTAATATGGGAAGATTGAAATACTTCTTTTGTTACTTAATTAGCTTATAGAAATGTATATTAGTTTGTTAATTTCTTCTAAGTGTTGAAGTGCTTGTTTTTACATGTAATGAAACTTATACTTTTTACTTGATAAATAAAGGGTTATGGGGTTTTATTACTTGAGTATTTGCAAGCTAACTTAGAAAGTAATCGCTCATTGTTAAAAAAGAAGCAGACGCTTTGGATCGTTGGCTTTAGCCGACGGTAAAAAACAATTTGTCGATGACAAATTTAATAAACCATCGGCTAAAGCCGACGATCCTTAAAACCCTGTAAATGTTTTAGTTTTGTAGCTGTTTTAATTATCGTGAACTTATTCGACCTGTATAAGCCTCAAAGGTATAACTAAGAAGCTTTTCCATGTTATTAGGTGTTTTCTCAAAAGAAGAGACCGTTCGCAGCGCGTCTACGGGAAGCTTTTTGTGTTGGAGGATACATGGGGGGTAATAATTGCAAGGGTAGTTAGAATTATGCTCCCACAAGTCTTATAAACAAAGGAGAGGAGAGTGCAGAATGAAATGGGAATAATTCTTTATCTATTCAAGGGTACTCCTAGTGCAATTAGGGGGTGAAATTGACGTCAAAATCGTCGGAATGCTTAACTTCTAGTGCCTAACTATCGGCTTTGTCGAAGGCTTTTCCCAATTTAATTCGCTTCCATCTAAGATTATTATCAATTTAGGATTACTTATTGAAGCTTTTCCCGTAATTTTGCAGGCTTATTGATCCTTTGTTGAAAACAATTGATATAGAATAGACTTATGAAACGACAAAATTTTAGGTGTTCCTTTTGTGGTAGGAGCAAAGATGAAGCATTAATTCTAGTGGCAGGTATTGACGGACATATTTGTGAGAATTGTGTAGACCAAGCTCAACAGATTATAGATGAGGAGTTTAATACGGATAAGGTTGAGGAGGACGACTTTGTGCTGCCGGATATTATCGTACCTAAAGACATTAAAAAGCATCTGGATCAGTATGTAATTGGTCAGGATGAGGCGAAGAAGTTTTTATCGGTAGCTGTTTATAACCATTATAAGCGCTTGAGACAAGGGATTGAAGACGAGATAGAAATCGAAAAATCGAACATCTTATTGGTAGGACGTACGGGTACAGGTAAGACCTTGTTAGCCAAGTCTATAGCTAAGTTTTTGAATGTTCCTTTTGCGATTGTAGATGCTACGGTTTTTACGGAAGCTGGCTATGTGGGGGAAGATGTGGAAAGTATTCTAAGCCGTTTGTTACAAGTCGCGGAATTCAATTTAGGGGCTACGCAGCGGGGGATTATTTATGTGGATGAGATTGATAAAATCGCGCGTAAGAGTGATAATCCTTCGATTACGCGGGATGTTTCTGGGGAAGGTGTTCAACAAGGTTTACTTAAAATGTTGGAGGGAACGGATGTAAATGTGCCACCGCAAGGAGGACGTAAGCACCCTGAACAAAAATTGATTAAAGTCGATACGCGAAATATCTTATTTATTTGTGGTGGTGCTTTTGATGGTATTGAAAAAATCATCGCTCGACGCCTGAATACCCAAATCATAGGCTACAATCACAAGAAAACGGAGCGCATTGACCGTGACAATATGCTACAGTATGTGAGCCAGCAAGATATCAAAAGTTATGGTCTTATTCCTGAATTGATTGGTCGATTACCTGTCTTGACCTACTTAGAGCCTCTAGACGCCAAGGCTTTACGCCGTATTTTGACGGAGCCTAAAAATGCATTGATTAAGCAATACGAAAAGCTTTTTGAACTCGAAAATGTAAAACTTACGTTTTCTGCAAAAGCGTTAGATTATATTGTTAAAAAAGCACTGGAATTTAACTTGGGAGCTCGTGGCTTACGCTCTATTTGTGAAGCAGTTATGACGGATGCCATGTTCGAAATTCCTTCGCAAAAGGACATTAAAGAATTTCATGTTACCCTAGATTATACGCGGGAAAAATTGGGTAGATCGAAGTTGACGAAACTGCGGGTGGCTTCGTAGGGGGAGCCTAGAATTATGGAGGTACTTTTTTGGGGCAATCTATTGGACAAAAGGGAATAATCTCAATTACTCTAGACCCCGATAAATTTGAATAGTAAGGAGGAAGTTAGATAAAAAATAATTCTATGTCTGTTCCAAAGCGTAAAAGTCAAGATTACAGTAAGCTGTGATACTTATAGGAAATAGGACCTATAAGTATCACAGATGCTTTTGTAAGGAATCTGGTGTTCACTAGAAAAGGCGATTCCGAAACGTGGGAACTTATCAATAAATGAATACCTGTTTTTTATCGTAAAAAAATACTCAGGATGTATATTTCGCAAGTGACTATCGCTATGGCTTAGTACGAATTCGGCTCAAGGTTTCCTGCGAAATTCCTAGGAAGGAAGCTATATGTCCTAGCTTCATCCGTTGTTCTACATCGGGGATGAAGGAGAGTAGCAATTTATATCGTTCTTTAGCCGACAAAAATAAATATCCTTTATAAAAATAATCAAGAAAAGCCGTTTGTTCTTCCATCATCTTCCGACCAAAGCGCTCAAATTTTGGGAATTCTTGAAAAAGTTGCTGATACGCAGCATTTGAAATGCTATAAACTGTACTATCTTCTAATATTTCTATATACTCAAAACTAGGTTCTTGCTTTAAAAAGCTATACCAGGCTGTGCAAAATTGACCTTCTTTATAAATCCAAGAGGTAACGTCTTTGCCTTCATGATAATAGAAGGTGCGGAGCGTTCCTTTCTCCAAGAAAAATAAATCTCTACAATATTGCCCCTCTCTTAATAATAAAGTATTTCTCTTTACTTCCTTTTGGACAAATGCCTCAAGCACTGCTTGTTCTAAAACGGCAGTAAGTGGCAATTGAGATTTTATTTTCTCTAGTAATTGTTTCATAAAAGTTGCTCTTTTAAGGACGGAAGATATGGTTTTTTCAATTCTTAATGTAGTAGAATTTTAAATTTCGAAGGAGGAAATGCAAGTTATCCATTTCATCGTTTTTTTATTTTTTGATATAGATCAAGGAAAATAAAGCGTAGCTGCCGTAGTTTTGAAATCTAGTGGTTCAACTCCTAAGTAGTTGATAGTATAGGCACAGTGATTTTTTTGTTAGCCAAGGCGCGAAGAGGGAAAGTAGCGGTAGCGACCTGACCGATGAGCAACGTTGGATAACGGAAAAATCACAAGCATAGGCTGTCAAGGACTTATGAGATGAACCACTAGTGTCATGACAAGCCATAAACACGCCATGTCTAACTTGACACTAGTAAGGAGCAATTTTTTTAAGAAAATTGAATTATTCCATTCAGCTTACAACAATTTGAATGCTAGTTTAATTGGAGAATAAAACCCTAATCGTATAACACTTGAAGAAGCTCAAACGTATCTAAATACTAGTTTTTCTATTGTTTTATTTGTATTTTCTACCCCTTTTCCAAAAAAAAATCATTGTATTAAACATGCACAACATGCAAAGTACCTTTAAATGGCGAGCACTCATTGGGCTAGTTATCGTTTTCCTTTCCCTAGTTATGAATTGGCAATGGCTTTGGGGCGTTTTGTTTATATTTTGGGTTATTCCTGATTTAATGTCTGGTTATACTCATTTTATGGAGCCGGTAGAACGAAAGGCCAATCCTTTTATCTATTGGACTATTATATTGACCTGGATAGGCTTGAGTATTTATATGATAGCAGCTCATTTTTACCCTGAATATGTCTACGGTGACCAATATGCGCAATATAATACACAAGCGGCTGGCGAATATGAATTCCAAGCAGATCCATACCAAAATTCAAACGATAGCAGTTTGAGCTATGTAGCAACAAAGGTAGGCGAAGGCAAAATGGAAAACACTTCTAATAGTCTCACTAGTAGTAATCCTAATGCTCCTAAGGAAAAATTGGATTTTAAAACGTATAATTCTCCTGCTTTCAATCTCATTGGTATTTCTACCATTACAACGAATGAAAACAACCAAGCAACAAAGGATTTGAAAGGACTTTGGAATTACTTTTATTCGGAAGATCTTTCTGTTGTTATTCCTAATATTTTGGATGAAAAAATATTTGTTGCCTACACGGACTATGATAAACCAGCAGAAGGGTATTTCAAGGTAACCATTGGCTATAAAACAAAAAATCTTGATTATGTCTATGATGGGCTGACGGGTATTCATGTTCCTAGTACACAATTTGCCGTATTCCAGCCTACGGGAGATCCTAGTAAGTCCCTACCTGCCACTTGGACTAAAATCTTAGCATCGGACATCCAAACTGCTCAAACCGTTGATATAGAAGTCTATTCTGATTTCGATAAGGATTTAATGCCGAAGAAAGGAGAACTTTGGGTAGCACAAAAAACGAATGGCAAGGTGAAACATATCGAAGGGAAAGAAAAGGGCGATCCTCCTGCTTCCACGAGTGCCACTTCGCCTCCAAAAGCGCCACAACCGTTAAATTACAAGGAGATTTCTGCCTCCGCCTTTAATGTTGTGGGTATTTCAATGGAGACTACCTATAACAACGATCAGTATTTAGGTGATATGACAGCGCTATGGGAGGCTTTCTACAAAGAAGATATTTCCAGCGCTATTCGTGGTATACAAGATGAAAAGGTTTATGTCGTCTACTCTGATTTTGATAAACCCAAGAAGGGGAGTTTTAAAGTGACGATGGGATTCAAAACTAAAAGCACCAAAAATCTTTATAAGGGGCTTACAGGAGTCAATATTCCCAAGACAAAATTTGCTGCCTTTTTTATACCAAGCAAGCCTGAAACTCAGGTGCCTGCTATGTGGGAAAAAATTTACCGCTCTAATCTTAAAAAGGCGGACAACTTTGATGTAGAGGTTTATGACCTTGATAAGAAAACCTACGAACCTACTAAGGCACAGATTTTAGTGGGAATTAAATAAAGGCGAGGTAGGGGCGTGAGGTTGTGAATAGGACTTCATGCCCTTCATCTCGTTTTAGATTTTTGAAAAAATCAAATAGTATGTCAAGTAGAAAAATGCCGGTGTTGCCTGTTGAGGCTTACACTTCACAAGAATGGTTCGATAAGGAACTGGAGGTGATTTTTGGAAATAGCTGGCAATTCGCTGGTTTAATGGAAGATATTCAAGAGCCCGGTGATTACATTACGGTACAGTGTGGCCATCAAAATATTGTAATTGTAAAAGGACGTGACCACCGACTTCGTGCTTTTCACAATTTGTGCCGACACAGAGGCACACAATTGCTTCGCGCTGTAGGGAAAAAGCAAAAAGCTTTGACTTGTCCTTACCATGATTGGACGTATAATTTGTCGGGGCAATTGATCAGCGTACCTGAAAAAGATACGGAATTTCCTGACCTAGAATTGGATAAAATCTGTTTGCACAAAGCTTCTGTTGATATTTGGCGGGGAATGTTGTGGGTGCATCCTAAGCCTAATGCTGGGCCTATTACGAAATGGTTTGAAGGTTGTGAAGAACGCCTTGGGCCTCATGATCCTACACGCCTTATTGAGTATCCTGATTCTTCCTACGAAAAAGTTATTCAAGCCAATTGGAAAATCGTAGCGGAGAATTATATTGATGTCTACCATCTAGCTCATTTGCATTCGAATACCTTAGATATGTATGATCACGCCAATGCGGAGTATGGCTTTGTTGGTGATCATTATATGTTTTGGGAGCCTTTAGCTAAGAAATACAAGGACAATCTGGATAAACTCATGCCTTATAAGCGAATAAAGGAAATGACGGATGAATATCTTGGTGCTTTTGTTCCTTGGTTTTTTCCGAATGTAGGGCTATCCGAAACGGATTCTAGTTGGAGTGTTTTTCACATTATTCCGCTAGCTCCGGATAAAACAAAAGTCATTGTTCGTTCCAAATTGGAGCCAATGACGGATTGGGAGTATTATAAGCAAAGTTCAAAATCTTATTCTTCATGGCATGGAATCATGGGAGGCGATACAAAATATGGGAATGATGATCCAAATGACCCCATGGCTACAGGAGATTTCATGGCTGAGGATGTCTACGTTTGCGAAGCACAACAAAAATCACTAAAAAATCCCTTGTTCAGTATCACGGCTACCGCTAAGAACGGAGAAAGTACGGTGAGAGGTTTTCAAAGCATCGTCGAACGGTGGATTTCAGAAGGGAAAACTGGGCAAGGAACAGGGAAAGAGGTGCTAGACAGCGGAGCTTGCTCATAAGGATTTTTCACGCTCTCCCTTGAATTGATAAGGACAATCCCTGATAGTTTTGTAAAAAGGTAATTCAAGTTATCCTAACGTGGCGAAGCCACTACTATGTAGAGGGTAGAGGGTAGAGAGTAGAAGGACTGTCCGTCATAACGAACTGATTTTTCGAAGAAAAATCAAAAAGTCCTTCTACT